>JAGPDM010000038.1 GCA_018057585.1 Candidatus Saccharimonadota bacterium | reverse complement strand
ACATAGTTTATAACTGATGGTGGAATATTAATCAAAAGCGTTGTTGCCTTAAGTAGTAGCGTGAACAAGAAAAGTGATATTGCTAAACTACCAGCAATTATGAATGGACGTTTCTTATCCTTCTTATTACCACTGATCGATCCACCGATAATGATTGGCAGTAGCGGTAGGACACATGGTGCTAGTACCGATAGCAAACCTGCCACAAATGATCCAAGCAGTAGTAACATATTATCAACCTTCCTTTTAAGTTTATTATTTTAAAACGGGAGCCGCGGTGCCGCCTCTTGGCGCGACACCGCAGCTGTCTATATTAATACTTGTTATTTAGCAGGCATTAATACAGATTGTATGACGTGAGTCACACCGTTGCTTGAAATCACATCAGCAGTTTCGATTCCAGCAATTCCACCTTTAGCATCCTTGATTGAAGGCTTGCCGCCTTCAAGTGTTGGGGATAGCTCTTCACCTTGAACCGTCTTTAGCTTCTGGCCTTTTTGTGCCATAACTCTTAAATCAGCACTTGTGTAGGTTCCAGGAACAACATGGTAAGTTAGAATGTTCTTAAGCTGATCAACATTCTCTGGTTTCTGCAAAGCTTCAACGGTCTTAGCGTCAAGCTTAGCAAAAGCTTCGTTCGTTGGACCGAACACAGTGAATGGACCTTCACTCTTAAGTGTGTCGACAAGATCAGCTAGTTTAACTAGCGATACAGTTGTTGAAACATTCTTAGCATTTGCAGCATTATCGACAATGTCTTTGTCTTTAACCATAAGCGAGCCGCCAACTAGAGTGCCATCAGCTGTAGATTTAGATTCAGACTTTTCCATATTTCCCATCTGAGCATCATCGTCAGAGTTCATATTATTGCCGATAGCATATCCGCCAAACATACCAACAGTAAGCGATATGACGACAGCTGCTGCTACCATGCCTGATTTAGTATTTTTTTCCATAGTACCTCCTAATAAATTAATTGAGTACTAGAATAGTATATTGTTTATTTTATAAAGTAAAGTATATTTATAATTTGTTTTGCTTTCACCTCTGTTATTGTATAGAAATTTTATTACAATCAGCTACATTTCAGATATTCATAAGACAGCTTTTATGAAGTATCGCGGTAATTAATGAGTTAGTTGGTGCTTTAAAACTCAAGGCTTGACCCTCTACATTGCAGGACTTATCCTATATTTATACCCTCCCACCCTGGTATGTTAGATAATTTATAGACCTCACGGCCTGCGCAAACTCTACGAGCCCCTCTGTACAACCTGATCTATGATTTTCATGTGAGAGGCACAAACTTGTCCTTTGGTTTTGAGACTAAATAACAATATAGTGATGCTGGCAGTTAGCTGGATCAAGCAAATAAAAATAAAGACCGATGCCCGCAGATATAAAGCATTAATCAGAACTAACAGCGAAGATAGAGTCCAGAGGCTAAATGCTCTTGGACTAATACCTGCGCTGCATCTTTCTCTAACCAAATGTCTAATTTGTGGAAGATAGGCATAGCCACCAATTACCGCACCGATAAAACCTAACGAGTTTACAATATTTTCAGGTTCCATAGTTACTCCTATGTATTGTACTTTTTAGTATCCTGAGAACTCTTCGGTACGGATGTTATCTTCGTCGGCATCAAGTTCTGTTAATAACTCTCTCATCGCCTTAACCATGACAGCCGGCCCAGAAAGGTAGTATTTTGGCGCACTTAGGTCTTCAACGTACTTTTCTAACATTAGTTTCCCAATACGCCCATGCTCGCCCTTGAAGCTATCACTCGAACCATCCGAAGCCGCTGGAACATAGGTAAAGTTTGGATTTTCACTTGCTAGCTTTTCAAATTCCGCTACAAACGGTAAGTCTTCTGGTGTTCGGCTTGAGTGCAACAGCAAAATTTTGTGTTCGGTTTTATCGTGCGTCGCTTGGGCAATCATGCTCAGAACTGGCGTTACTCCGATGCCGCCAATTAAAAAAACAGCTGGTGTTGATTCATTTTTATGTAGCGTGAAGTCGCCATAAGGGCCGTCAAACTCAACTTCAGTACCGATTGGCATGTCCTTTAATACTCGTTTAAAAGCTGTATCACGCATACGGGTGGCGACAACAACCTCATCCTCAAACGGGGCGTTAACTAGCGAAAAGCCGCGGATATTTCCCTCATCATCCGTCTCGGGTGGTTCAAGTAATGTCAGATCACAAAACTGCCCAGCTCGAAATTCGAGTCCTTCTGGCTTTTCGAAATGAAAAGCCATCGTACTATTGGCGATTTCTGTTCTTTTAGTAAGTTTAATATTTTGCTTCATAACTTCTCCTTTACTATTTATGGCTACAGCTCTCAACACAATATTTATCAACATGACCTTCTATCTGTCTCAGTAGCGGCTTAATTGTTTCAGAATTTAGCGAGTAAATACGCTCTTTACCGTCACGCTTAACATCAACAAAGTGGCAGTCTAGAAGCTTGGTCAGGCAGTGTGAAATCGCCGACTGCTCAAACTCTAGGCTAGCCGCAATCTCAGAGACATTGGTTGGGCCATTCTTATCTAGCAGCTGCAGAATCTTAACCCGACGCGGGCTACTCAGCGTCGAAAAGAAATGATCAAGTGAGATATCTTTCATATGATAATTATATCATATGTTCTATTTTAAATTAATATCTTAGAAAACCGGCTTTTCTTGATATTGGTCAAGGAATGTTTGTATTAGCTAAACTATAATAGAGACTATAAATATTAATCAAAGGAGTTATCAGATGCCAACTACAAGCTATAAATTACAAACACTAACCTGCCCGAGCTGCATTGTTAAAATCGAAAAGGCTGTCAGCGGGCAGCCGGGTGTCGAGAAAGTAAAGGTCTCTTTCAATTCTAGCAAAGTAAAGGTCGAGCACAGTGACGAAGCCGACACTGATCAGACCAGAAAAACGATTGAGGACCTGGGCTATGAAGTCATCAGCCAGAAATAGCTGGAAACTAAAGCAATCCGACAGACTAATCATTGCAACTGGGCTGTCCGGCCTTGGCTTGCTATCCCATCTACTTTACTCACCCGAACTTATCTTTAACCTTACTATTGGCGACATATTACTAATAATTGCCGCCGTTCTGGCAAGCTTGCCAATAGCTAAAACCGCACTCAGCTCCCTACGTTACAAGATTATCGGCATCGACCTGCTGGTTATCATCGCGGTTATCGGTGCAATAATTATCGGAGAATATTGGGAAGCATCGGCTGTCTCTATCCTGTTTACCTTCGGCCACTATCTCGAAGCTCAGGCACTTAACAAAACTCGTAGCGCACTCGAGTCGCTGGTCAACGAAATACCAAACACAGCCAGGGTCGAACGAAGCGGCAAGCTTGCTACTATCCAAGCTGATGAGGTAAAGCTCGACGAGATTGTCGTTATTAAGCCTGGCGAGAAAGTTCCAGTCGATGGCCATGTTGTTGGCGGCAATGCTTCGGTCAACCAAGCCAGTGTTACCGGCGAATCAATGCCAGTTGATATGGCAAAGGGCGACTATATCTACTCCGGCAGCTTACTATCGTCTGGTTTCTTACGCGTCGAGGCCGAAAAAGTCGGTGATAACACAATGCTCGCGAATATTATCGAACTAGTCGAAGAAGCCCAAGACAGCAAGGCCTCCACTCAGGTGTTCTTAGAAAGGTTCTCAACCTACTACACACCTGCAATTATTGTCTTAGCACTGATTGTCTACCTAATCAGCCGTGACGCCTACCTTGCGCTGACACTTCTAGTCATCGCCTGTCCGGGCGCACTGGTAATTGCTGCGCCAGTATCGATGGTTGCGGGCATCGGCAATGCTGCTAAAAACGGCATCTTAGTCAAAGGTGGCGAAGCTATCGAAAACACCAAGGCTGCTCGCGTAATTGCCTTTGATAAAACCGGCACTTTAACCGAAGGCCAACCACGAGTTAGCGATGTTAAAACCTTCGGTGTTAGTAAGAAAGACTTGTTAGGACTGGCTGCGAGCGCCGAATATTACTCAGAACACCCACTCGGCAAAATAATTGTTGAATATGCCGAAGATAACCTGGATAAATCAATCTCGGTTCCCGAAAAGTCAGAAGTAATTATCGGACACGGGGTTATGGCGCAGATTAAAGGCACCAAAGTACTAGTCGGCAATTCAAAACTACTCGCTTCTTATGACGTAGCGATAAACGCCGCAGTTCAGAATTATATCGAGCAGCAACAAGCCAGTGCCCATACGACCATGCTTGTAAGTAGCGGCGATAAAATTATCGGTGTGATCTCAGTAACCGATCAGCTGCGACCCGGAGCCGAACGATTAATTTCTACCATCAGAAAACACGGTCTTGAAGCGGTCATGCTAACAGGTGACAACTCAGCCTCAGCTAAAGCCATTGCTAGCCAAGCCGGTATCAGCCGTGTCTACAGCGAACTCTTACCGGCTGATAAGCTCGCAATAATAACCAAGCTTCAGAAGCAACACGGTAAAGTCATAATGGTCGGCGATGGCGTGAACGACGCGCCAGCTCTAGCGACAGCTGATGTCGGTATTGCAATTGAAGGCGCTGGTAAAGACATCGCCATGGACACCGCCGACGCCGTTCTACTATCGGGCAATATATCGAGACTATCCTACTTACTGTCACTCAGCCGAGCGGTTGTGTTCAACATGAAGACCAATATCTATTTCGCCGTCGGGCTAGTCATAGTCTTACTGATCGGCGTACTAACCGAGAATGTTATCATGTCGCTCGGCATGCTAATCCACATCACCAGTGTTATCCTAGTAACAATGAACGCCTCACGACTACTCACCTATAAGGCAAAAACCTGATGCACAGTTGTCTAGCCAAAGTGCCAATCTTTCAACACTTATCAGAAGAAGAGATGGATTATGTTCACGAATTCATCCATCCCAAATCTTTCCAGAAAGGCGAGTTCATTCGACGCGCTGGCGACACAGACTCTCGGCTTTTAGTACTTAATCGTGGCAGCGCCAATGTCTTACGTGCCAGTAGCGGAGGCAACGAAATTATCATCAGAAACTTGTTACCGGGTGATTACATCGGCGACAGCTTCGTGTTCGGCAATCAGCCAGCCGATAGCGACACAGTCGCGACAACCGACTCATCATTCTGCGTCCTCAGCGGTCAAGACCTCCACGCACTACTACGCAAATATCCTGAATTAAGTTTCAAAATTATTGCCGATCTCAGCCTCAAGCTCAAAACTTCAGAAAGCCAGATCGAATCCCTATCACTGAAAAAAGCTGACGACCGAGTCTTGCAAGCACTTATCGATCAGTCAAACGGCCAGACAACTTTCGAGCTCAAACAGACAAAAAAAGACATCGCCGGACACATTGGTATGCGCCCAGAAACCTTTAGCCGCAGTCTCCAGAAACTCCAGGAAAGAGGGCTAATTAAAATCGATGGCAAAACTATCAGCCTCTCAGCAGATGCTCGAAAAAACCTAGCTTAATTATTCAGTAGTTGTGCCGTCGAATTCTTCGTCGTTTGACTCGGCTTCTTCTTTGGTTGCACGGACAATGCCGTCCTTGTGGTGCGGCGGTGAGTATAGCGTGTAAAGCTTAAGCGTTTCACTGTCTGACGTGTTGATGACATTATGTCGGCTCCCAGCTGGAACTATGATTGCACTACCATCGCCGACTTCGTATTCATTATCATCGATAACGACTTTTCCAGTACCGGCTTCAAAACGGAAAAACTGATCATTTTCACTATGGATCTCTGAGCCAATCTCCGTACCTGGCGCCAGACTCATCAGCACTAACTGTGTGTGCTTACCCGTATAAAGTACCCGACGAAAATCATTATTCGCTACCGTCTCTCCTTCAATATTTGCTGAATAACCCTTCATAAAACCTCCTTGTTTACCTCTCTAGTATACATCACACCCACAAACCGGCCGGTTCATAAGTCGTCTCTAGCTCTTATGAATCATATTCTACATCAACAATCTTGTGTTTCGAGGTCTGCCCGCACACGATACTAACTTGCGACTTACTAACGCCGAAATGCTTAGCCACCAGTTTAATCACCGATTCGTTCGCCTTGCCCTCAACCGCCGGCTGCTTTGTATAGACCGTCAAACTGCCATCATCGTTCGTCACGACTTCTTCGCGGTGCTTGGAATTTGGTTTAATTATCAGGCTTACACGCATGATCTAAGCCAATCTTCCAGACGCCTTTTTCTCGGAATGCAGGGATTGTCTGGCGGCGGGCAGCGTTCAATAAGCTATTAACTGATCTTTCAGTAGTGTCTGCATAATCGGCAACATCGACAATTCTCAAACTCTGCATGTAGGCAAGTCGCTTATGTAGTGATTCAATCAGCGATAGTGCTAAAAGCCGTCCCATCTTATCAGTCTTTTTGTCTTCTTCGTATTCTACAAAAGCTGGATAGTATTTCTGTCGCTTTCCTTTATTGCGAACAACGATCGGGGGAAAGCCAAATTGCATCAGTTGCAAGTTAATCAACACTCGACCGATTCGGCCATTGCCGTCACAGAACGGATGGACACGCTCGAACTCTAAGTGAAATTTTGTAATTCTTTCTAAGAAGTAGCTGTCAAAATTGCTATTGTACTCAACCAATAATGACTCGATCAATCGTTCAAGGTGTTCTGGGGCTGGTGCGATATGCGAACCAACACGAACGTACTCATTTTGCCCCCTTAATCTTCCCGCTATTGAATCATCAATCCCTCCAATTAGCATCTGATGAAGCAGCAAGATATTTTCTTGGTTAATTGCATAGTTAGGCTTTTTCCGCAGATACTCTACGACCCTGGCAAGATTTTTTGCTTCATAGAGCTCTCGAACAGAAACATCACGCATAACCTCTTGTTCTAAGAGTATCTTTTCTGTTTCTTTCAGGGTTAATGTTGAGTTCTCAATAGCGTTCGAGTTATAGACTAGTTCAGGTAGTTCTGCCTCTTCCAATATCAACAGCAGAGACTGCTTGCCGTCCTTCAACTCCTCAAATCGTTGTTTGAGTTGATCTATTTTAACTTTATATGTATTGCTAATCATAGCAACATTTTAGCAAATTAACGCTTTTTTGTCAATATAGCGTTAATTTATAGTGCTTTTTAATTATATTAACGATTTTTTGTTGATTT
>JAGPDM010000037.1 GCA_018057585.1 Candidatus Saccharimonadota bacterium | reverse complement strand
GTGTTAGTCACTAGCAAATCATCGCCAACAATCTGAGTATTACTACCGATTCTGGCTGTTAGTTTTGACCAGTTTTCCCAGTCATTTTCATCTAAACCGTCTTCGATTAAAGTTATCGGGTATCTTGAACGTAAGTCCACCAACCAATCAATCATCTCTTGACTAGATAATTTCTTATCTTCGGTCTTTAAGCTATAGCTACCAGATTCATAGAACTCGCTAGCGGCGACATCAAGCGCCAGAACAACGTCCGTGCCCAACTCGTAACCAGCTTGAGAAACAGCTTCTTCGATTAGCTGTAGTGCCTCTTCATTACCACCCTTTAGACTAGGTGCAAAGCCACCCTCGTCGCCAACTGTCGTGGCGTAACCTTTACTGCCAATTACTTTCTTCAAGCTATGGAAAATCTCGCTACCGATTCTGATGCAGTCAGAGAACTTCTCAGCACCAACCGGCACGATCATAAACTCCTGAATATCACTACTTCCCGCAGCATGCGCTCCGCCGTTGATTATATTCATCATTGGCATAGGCATAACAATATCTGTATTCCCAGCGAGACTAGCTATGTGGTCAAAAAGATAAGTCTGTCTACTTGCAGCAGCAGCATGCGCGGTCGCAAGCGAAATTGCCAAGACTGCGTTAGCGCCAAGCTTACTGAAATTATCAGTACCGTCTAGTGCGCGCAGCTTATCGTCAATTGCTGTCTGGATTACGGCGTCCATACCGATTACAGCAGGGGAGATGATAGCCTTAATATTTCCGACGGCTTTTTGAACACCCTGACCACCAAAGTCTTTACCACCATCACGCAGTTCTACTGCTTCGTGTTCGCCCGTACTAGCGCCACTAGGCACAGCTGCTCGCCCACCTGCGCCATCCTCTAGCAAAACATCGGCTTCGACAGTTGGATTACCGCGCGAATCAATAATCTGTCTAGCTTTAATCGATTTAATTTTACTGCTCATATTTGCTAATTATAGCAGTTTAAAAAAAAATCAAAAATTAGCTTGCAATAACTCTGTTATTTGTTAATTTATAAAGACTAAACTAACTACTAAAAGGCTGATAAATGTGCGGAGTTAACGGAATAATCAGCTTCAATGAGCAAAAACCAAACAAAATTGTGTCGGGCTTAAAAAAGATGGTGTCTGCGACGGAACACAGAGGACCAGATTTAACAGAAACTAAACACTTGAAGCATGCTGCTCTTGGCTATCAGCGACTGGCGATTGTTTCACCTAATAGCCATTCTGGCATATGGAAGAGTGATGACCATAGCAAATTCACTATGTTAAACGGCGAAATTGTTAATCATCGTCGCTTAAAGCAGCAGTTAAACCTGCCAGAAGATATGTCAGACTCTGGTCTCGTGTTGCCACTGGTTCAAGAATACGGACACAAAAGATTTGTTGACCACATTCACGGCATGTTCGCAATTATCCATTACGACGAACAAAAAAGGGAAGTCCACCTAACGCGCGATCAGCTTGGTGTAAAGCCTCTGTATTATTATTTCAAAAACGGCTTACTAATATTTAGTTCTGAGATTAAAGCTATAGTTAGCTACCTAGACGAAATGCCAGAACTTCGATTTAGTAGTATTGATAGCATTTTAACCCACAGATTCAACCCGGATCGACAAACGGTTCATAAGGATATTTATAGAGTCCTACCAGGCGAACAAGTAGTTTTCAATAAAAACGGCATCAGTCGTAGGCTCTACTGGCAGCGGCGTAAAAACGTCAAAGAATCTAATGACGAGATAGATGCTGCCGCTCAAGACATTGGACAGGTTTTTACAAAAGTCATGGACGAAAACATCGACAGCGATGCGCCGGGCGGCTTCTTCACGTCTGGAGGACTGGATTCGTCTTTAACTACCAGTATGGCTCTAAATAATTCGCGCAACATCAATTACCGCACTCCAATAACCCTTAGCTTTTTACCTACGCAAGTCGAAGACGAGAGATATTGCAGGATACTAGAAAGCTACTTTGGCCTCGAGTTTAGCTGGATAGCAATAACTGACGATCTAGCTAGAACGACTCTTGAAAAGCTAGTGCCGTTTTTGGATGAGCCATTAGAAAACCCGACACACATTGGCACTTACTTAATGGCAGAGCGTGCGAAAGAGCTTGGAGTTAAGTCGGTCATAACCGGAGATGGTTCTGATGAGATATTTGTTGGATATTCCAGACACCAAGCCTGGGTCGACAATATCAGCACTAGCCGAACTCCGCCCAAGCTTAGTGTAACGTTCACGGAAGAGACCAAAAAATCAATATATAAAGATGGAGTTTCTGATCTCTTAGTTCCAATCACCGACAATGAAGATCAAGAGATTTTTCCGATAATAAACATCGATCAAGCATTAGAGTTCGAGCGCGGTTATCGCTTACCTGAATATCACAATATGCGTGTTGACCGCATGACGATGGCGCATGGAGTCGAGGCCAAGGTGCCCTTCATGGATTCACGCCTGGTTGATGCCACGTCAAATTATTCTAGCGCTTTTCACCACGGCATCGATGGAAAGCAGATTCTAAAGCGAATTGCCGAACCGTATCTACCAAAAGAGCTAATCTATCGCAAAAAAGATATATTCCCGAGCCAGACTAATCAATGGACCAGAGGAGACGGCAAGCAGTGGAGTCAGGATATTTTGCTGAATCCAAGCGCTAAAATCAGTCAATGGGTTGACCAATCAAAACTAGAAATGCAGTTAAAAAAACATTACGATAACAGCACCAGCCTAGGCCGAGAAATCTGGGCGCTCGTCACACTGGAGCTATGGCTACAGAATATCAGCAATTAACCAGTCCTGCTCGTTTAAGCCTATATCGGCTGACTAAATTCATGAACTATATCGCGCTGCGGTCTCTCGTCCTGAACGGCACCATCTATAACCACACCTAGGTCGGTCAGAGCGGTGGCGTAGTCGTCGAAGTCATGAAGAAATGAAAGCCATTCATCGTCTTCAGGAATTAAACTGCCGTCCATAACTGCAGCTATTCTCTCTAGTGCTGAAACACCCTGATCACCTATGCGACCAGGATGCAACTCATTAATGCTTCTCAGCTGAGTTAGCGATTGTTCGATTGCAATACTAAGCTGCAAGATATCAACTTCTGGGTTAGCCTCTGCATTTATATCCAACAAGCCGTACAGTCCGTAATAGCTCGCAGTAAACACCGACAGCTGATCTTCGTTTAAGCTCATCACCTCACTAGCCTCAAAGCTAAACGGTTCAGTATGTTCCCGGGTTGTTATGAGCTGCGACATTATGGCCTGATGACTACTCCTAGGTAATTACAAAAGCTAGCAAACGATCGTTTTGCTATTGAAAGAATTTTAATAATTATTAATTCTTGAACATCATTGTTTATATCATCTTTTGAATCATGCAACAAGGCTACACTACTTATTTAGAATCATCTTTAATTAATGCCTGGAAGATGATAGGTTGTTATAGTGAAGATAAATATAACTGAAGATAAATCAATTACCATAGACACCTTGTTGCTCGATGCAAACGGAACTTTAACTATTGACGGCATATTAATCGACGGAGTTAAAGAAAGAATTACGGAATTAAAAAAGCATTTTGAGATAATCATACTCACCGGAGACAGACTGGGAACTGCCGGCGCACTAGCAGACAAGCTAGAAATTAAGTGGGAGCTAGCAAGTACAGCCGCGGAAAAACAACTTGTAGCTGAAAGGATGGGCAGCAACAGATGCGCATCAATAGGGAATGGGGCTATTGATGCAAAACTACTTGGGACCTGCGCACTAGGAATAGCAGTAATTCAGGAAGAGGGGCTAAGTCCAAAGGCGCTGAACTCCGCAGACATACTGACCCTGAATATCATAGACGCGCTCGACCTATTGATTAACCCAAATAGAATTGGAACAACACTACGGCCTTAATCTTATATACGCCCGCTAAGCGACATATCCTATGAACTAATTAGCTCGAGAAACAGCAGTGTTGATCGTATTTGTTCCCGCATGTATCCTGTCTGTTCCAGCGACCAACGTAGCCTTAGCTACAATCAGCCTACCAGCAGCCTCTCCTGCGGCAGCAAAGTATGGCGTGAGCCGGACCCTGCCTTCCATGGTGTCTTTTTCTCCCTTAAGATTGCTGAATCCCATTGGCACCTGCTTTGTTCCACTCTGGAATTTTTGCAGTATCATCAAACCGTCCCTATCTCTTGCCGCATCTACAACGTCTTGTGTTCTGCTAGCTGATAGTTCGTGGAGGAAAGACACGCCTTCTGCCCATGATGCATCCGTGTCGTATCCTGATGTCTTAAGCGCATATCCTCTTTTTTTCCTAGACAGCTTACTCAGCTCATCTAAACCATTATTGCCTGATGGCAATTTTCCTATAAAGTGATCCTCTTCACCAATAATGATTGTTTCGGGAATCCACTTCTGAAGCTTATCTACAGCCTGCTCTCCTAGCTTGTCAACAAAGTACTGCTGCCACCTCTCGTCAAAAATCAAACCAAGAATAGCCTTCTCTTCGAAAGCTGGAGTTAAGCTAGGGGACGCAGTCTCGGATGCTGACTCAAGAAGCGTGTTAACAAGTCTTTCGACAGCAGAGTCTGTTTCTCTCTCGGACAAATAAAACCCTCTATAAGTCTCTTGACTTCCATCACCTGGACTATCTGCAACATGCTCAGCTGTCCATCTTCTGCTCTCGTCATCCGAAAAGACTCTATCAGCTAAATAGCTGAGCTGCCCAGCATACTGGTCGGTCTTATCTGTATATACGACCGTTCCCGTATCGCCAGTATGGGACCGAACTTGGTCTTCAAGAGATATGCCGCTCTCTAACGTGTCGTGCCCCTCTCCTCTGTAAGCTTCATCAAGGATTGATGCAAGACCTAGACCAAATGGGGAAGTTTCAACCTCTACAATCTGAAACCCTACGTCTGTAAAGATTATATCTGGGCGATAGAATAAATAGCGCGCATCGGACAATCCATGAAACAGCTCTGGCTTGCCTGTGTCCAGTAACGCCCTCACACGCTCGTCTCTTTCGTAAAGATCAACCGTAGCATCCATATAGGAATAAACTATCTCGCCTAGCTCTTGCAGTTCAACAGCCTGTTCAGGTGAGAGCTCAAAAGGTTCATCTGAAACAAGGAAAGGAACCTCTTCGTCAGTGCGATACTCGTCATGTCTGGCTTCATAAATTGAATGCCCATGTGTAGCTTCAGCAATTTGTTCTCTCAAATGAATCCTTCCTATGCATGTCAAACGATATAATCATGACTATAGCATATAATTACTTATGTACAACTATTGCTATCTAATTGATCTTTTTAGATTAGCAAGGACAGCTTTTTGAGCATGGAGGCGGTTTTCGGCCTGGGCGAATAGGCGAGACTGATTGCCGTCGGCGACTTCGTCGGTTATTTCTTCGCCGCGGTGGGCCGGCAGGCAATGCATGACGACTGTGTGATCTGGTGCCTTTTCGAGTAGCTCGCTATTGACCTGAAAGCCTGCAAACTTGGCACGCCTCGCGACCGCTTCGTCTTCTTGACCCATGCTTGTCCAGGTGTCGGTATAAATCACGTCGGCTGTTTCAATTGCTTCATCGACACTATTTGTAATTACGATGTCATCAGAATTTTGTGCAATATCGCGAGCTTTAGCTACATCTTTCTCTGGCAACTCAAAGCCGATAGGGCAGACGAGTGTGAACCTTGCTCCAAGCTTGGCAGCCAAGGTCATAAGACTCTGTGCCACATTATTGCCATCACCAATAAAAACAATATGCTTGCCAGAAATCTCACCAAATTCTTCGATGATTGTCAGTCCGTCAGCCATAGCTTGGCATGGGTGGTTGTAGTCGCTTAAGCCATTAATGACAGGAACGCTCGCGTGTTCTGCTAGTTGCAATATGTGTTCATGATCAAAAACTCTAGCCATAATGATATCTGTATAGCCTGACAAAACCCTTGCGACATCGGCGACAGACTCTCGTTCCCCAAGGCCGATTTCGTTTGGACTAATATAGACTGCATGACCACCGAGCTGCTCCATGCCGATTTCAAAAGAAACTCTGGTGCGCAAGCTTGGTTTCTGGAAAACCATAGCTAGGTTTTTACCAGCTAAAAGATCTGTGTGAGCTTTGCCTGATTTTAGCTCAGTTTTAATCCGCAAGGCTTCATCAAGTATCTGCCTAATTTCACTAGCAGAGAAGTCGGCTAAGTCAAGAAAGTGCTTCATTTTAAAGGCCTAGGACTTTTAGCCCGTTAGTGCTGGCGATTTCTGCCAGTAAATCAACATCATACAGTCTCTGCGACTCTAGCAAGAACCTGACGTCCGTCCACATGTCACCATCAGAAAATGGCTTGTAAATATCGGCAATATTATCTGTACCGAGTGCCACAGTAACTCCGGCTGCTGCCATTTCTTTAACTGGAGTGACGGCGTTGTGGATAGGTCCAATTACGTCCTCGTCGAGTCCTGCAACCCAGCTGTTGTCAATCCAACCATGGGGGCAGGCGACGACCATAACTCCAGCCTCTGCCATGTCCTTATATAGTTTGTGTCGATACTCACGCGGTTGCGAGCCAACGGAAATACAGTGAATCGCAACAACCTTGTCTTCATAATCATGCTCTTTAGTCTTAGCAACTAGCAGCTCAGTGTCGCGCTGTGATGGCAAGTTGAGCTGATCAACGTGAACATGTAGCATTTTGCCGCCATTTTTCTTGGCTGCTTCAAATAATATATCGAGATGCTCGGCTTCTTTACCTTCGTCCTTTTCTGGCAAACCGCCGATGATATCAACGAACTCTGCGCCTATTTCAAACCATTTACGGGCTTCATTATCGATCACACCTTTTACGACCTGATTGATATATTTGATTTTGATCTGGTCGCCATAGTTTTCGCGTAGTCTTTTGGCAGCAATAATAGCCTTATCTTCAATCACTGGGTCGACATCAATAAAAGTCCCAATCGCTTGCACGCCCTGGCTAATCATCAGTTTGATGGCTCGCTCCATGTTGGCATAAATGTCATCAACTGAAGCGTTTTTCTTGTACTCGTCGGGGAAGTTCCACTTAGTTTTAAGATCGGCATCAACAAGTTTAAAATTATCTTCGTTTAATATAAATGCTCGATCAATATGGGCATGAGTATTAACAAACCCACCGCGCTGATTTATCTTATCCATAACAACCTGTTTCGGGTCAAAATTACCGCTCATTATTCCTCCAGTTCTAGTGGTAGTGTCATACA
>JAGPDM010000008.1 GCA_018057585.1 Candidatus Saccharimonadota bacterium | reverse complement strand
GCAGCAGTATCCCTATTTCTATGCGTTCAACTCTAGCTAAATGTTTGTAGTTATTCATAACCCAACAGAATAGCAAATGCAGAAGCAACAGCTGCGCTGTTATTCGCACTTCATAGTTGGGTTTGGGTAAATTAAAAACAAACTAAATGATATCACTTAAAAACATCAAAATCAGTAAAAGTCTGGCTAGTATTCTGTTGATAGCATTTTTATTATCAGCTTATAACCAACCAGCAACAGCAGCAGGCTATACGGTGATTAATACAAACTCTAGCGGTGCAGGCTCTTTTAGACAGGCGGTTGAAGATGCTAATGCCAGCCCAGGTGCCGATAGTATTCAATTCGATATACCGGGTCCAGGTCCGCATGATATTATTTTCTCTAACCTAGAAGTGACAGATGAGTTGCACATCGATGGCACGGCCGGCAACGGTGGTTCAACGTGTGCAACAGACTCCACGCCAGCTTTACCTAATATTATCTTAAACATTAACGGTGCTTGGAATAGTCGCCTTGCTTTTACATCGTCAGCAGGAGGTAGTTCGCTTAAAGGCATAAGCTATGCCAAGGCTCCACAGAACTTAATCTTAGAAGCAAGTAATTTCACAACTACCTGTAGTTTTATTGATATGCTGCCTGACGGCACTGCTACAGAGGCTTATTCGGGTGGCGGGTTCGAGATTTCTGCTAATTTGTCTAATCTTACTTTTGGTGGCCCGAATGTTGCTGATAGAAACTACTTCGGAAGAAGAGCACTGCTGAAATCGGACAATATAAATAATCTTAACTTTGAAAATAACTTTGTTGGTGTAGATCCGACCGGTACTGCTAAATCAGCTAACGATAATTCCGGGGTGCTGCTTTATTTGTGTGACAACGGCAGTGATATTAATATAGTAAACAACGTTCTCTCTGGAAGCGGTGGAGATGGGATCAGATTTTCTGAAGGTAATTGTCCTGGAGAAGGAGACCTTACTAGCGTCAATATTAAAGGTAATAAAATTGGCACAAACAAGGCCGGTGATGAGGTTTTAGTTGCTAGTTTGCGTCCCGGAATTGAGATACAACACTACAAAGCCAATACAATGTCCGATATATCAATTGGCGGACCTAATCTAGAAGATAGAAATATCATAGCGGGTTACAATTCTGGAATAAGCACTTATTTCAATGGTGGTCCTACTAATAATGTTACGATCGAAAATAACTATATGGGTGTCGGCTCGAACGGAGAAGCACTTGGAGCTCCAGGGGGTGACCCGACAATTCAATCTTATGCAGATTCGCACAACTGGCTAGTCAAAAATAATGTCATTAGTAGCTCATCTTATGTAGAGGTGATGTTAAGAGGTGATGGTCATCAGGTAATTGGCAACAAGATTGGAACTAATGCTAGTGCCACCGCTACTATCGGATCAAGACCCAGTGCAATTTCAATGTATAACAATAACTCAACCTATTCAGGGAATACAATTGCTGGTTTTTCACAGGCAGGCATTATGGTTCAGGGTAAAAATAATCAGATAAAAGCTAATTATATTGGAACTGATTCGGGTCTGAGTGTGAACTTGAGCAGTTCGGCTAGTAATTTGTCGGCAATAAACGTCGCTGCTGATGGCGACGATTGGTTTAACGCTGAAAATACAATAATTGGTGGTACTGATCGGGCCGATGGAAACTATATTTATAATTACAACGGCACTAATAATAATTATTTGATACAACTATTTGATTCATATTTAAGCTTAAATAGCACATCAGTTCTCGGCAATAAAGTCATAGGAAATGGCGCAAAACCAATTGAAAGTTTTGGCGACCCTAAGATTACAAATGTCACGGAATCGGATAACGATACAACCTTTGAAGTTGAGTTGAACACAGATTTCAATGACGGAGACTATCGGTTAGAGTTCTTTTCGAATCCTACAGCTAAAAATGCCTATGATCAGCTTGAGACAACGGAACGTGTTGGCGATGTTAATGTCACTAAATCGGGAACAGGTTCAATTGAAGCGATAATCTCTGGAACTGGGTATACTAATCCAACTATAACCGCTACAAAAATAGATAGCTCAAGCGACGGATACGGATTGACCAGTAATGTCGGTGAATATCAGATGTCGACAGATTTGCAGATGGTTACCGAGGATGACGTTGACATTGTTCAGGCGAATTCATCCGGACATGAGATAACTCAGACGATTTCAAATCATGGGCCTAGTTCGGTTACGAGTATGGTCTTCAATTTACTAAATTCTGATTGTTTTAATACTACTTCTGTCGCAACATCTGGCACGGCAACTGATGCTGGAGCATTTTCGTCTGGAGAATGGAGTGGCGTGCTCGAACAAGGCCAAGTGCTGACCCTAACATTTACTGGCGACATAACCTGCGATGCAGGTGAAGACATGTATTTTCGTCAAGCCGTTAGCGAGCGGTACAATAATGGTGTAACTGTTAATGACACGACCAATGAAAATGACTGGCAGGAGCACACTACTGCAATTAGAGAGACAACCGATCTACAGATCGAAACCACCGATGGACTCACCGAAATAGATTTATCACAGACAGACACTAACGAAGTAACCCAGACATTTACAAACTTAGGGCCAAGCACTGTTAAGGGTATCAACTTTCACGGTTTAGGTCGGAGCTGTTTCAGTGAGCCAAGCGTGATGACATCGGGCAGTGCAACAGACTCTGGTTCGTACAGTTCATTAGCGTGGGCAGGTGAACTAGAGCCAGGGCAAGTCTTGATCCTCACATTTACTAGCAATATTGAATGCGGATCTGGATCAACACTCTACTTCGGACACGAACCTTCCAGCTACACTAACAATGATGGCGACATATACGAGATTAATACAGGCAACCAAGATTACATAGATGATGACACAGAGCTAACTGTTCCGGTAGCAGATGTCGCTGTCGTAAACACCCTAAATAACCCAGAAGATCTAGCCATTGGCGAAACGCTCAATTACACGCTGACGTTTAAAAACAACGGTCCAGCAGATATTGATCTTGCGGCATTTGACGGCACCGGTGGCAACCCATTCGCAACCAGCCTTTTTATGAGCATCGTACCCTTTGAACTAAACTTTGTGCCTAGCTCTAGTACTAACTCCAACATTGGCTGCGGATTATTTCCAGTTAATACAAACGATCCGTCGGCATCAGGTCTGTTTTCTAACTATCCCGATCATGACCTCATTAATTGTAGCTGGAATGGTGACTCAAATATTTTAAGCTCTGGCCAAAGTGTCAGTACCGACATTTCTTTCGTTATCGACGGTAGCTCTGACCTAGATTTCATTACTCATTTAATTAGCGGTTGGCCGCAATATGACTCAGATCTCCCAACTCTGCTCGATCCTTTTCAGGGTGGCCAAAATCAATGTGCTGGCTACGCAGGTATCTTGCACTGCTACGCCGGCACCGGCATCAATAACTACGCCGCTTCTTTCCCCGTAGCTGACCTCCGCATAGAAAAAGATCTAGTCAACACAGGAAACATTAAGGCAGGCGACACAGTTAACTACGACATCACCCTGAGGAATGACGGCCCAATGGCCATTGATCTTAGTCGCTTCAATAATGACGGTTCATCCCTAATGTCCGAAGTCTTTCCAGGAGCTGATCTTACCTTCATTGACGACAATAACCCAAACATCACTTGTTCAGATTACGGCCCCGGCTCAAATTCTTTTCTCGGTGCAGCTGCAGAAGACCACCCAGACCATCAACTTATGACTTGTGCCTTCACTGGCAGCTCACAGATGTTAGCTTCTGGTGCAAGCTTTACAGTTCGGCTAGGCTTTACTGCCAAATCTGGTGTTAGCGCAAGTTTCACTAACTATGTAGTACATGCATCTATGCCAACAGACCCAGACAGTCTAATCATCGGTACTCTCATAGGCAACGCCACCGAAGACATCCTAGACACCCTCACTAACGAAAACTTCGCTACCTCCACTTACACCTCCACCGACACCGACAACGACGGCATCCCTAACAGCGTCGAAGACGCTGGCCCTAATTCTGGCGACGCAAATAGCGACGGCACTCTCGATTCGCTCCAAAACCACGTCACAAGCTTCGTTAACTCAACAACCAACAAACGAGCAGTCCTAGCCGTCTCAAGTGACTGTAGCATCACTGTGACCACCGTTGTAGCGGAAAGCTCTAACGTGCAGCAAGACCCAGCCTACGCCTATCCAATCGGTCTCATGGACTTCGAGCTCGACTGCGGCACCCCCGGCTACACAGCTGACATAGCTCAGTACTACTTTGACGCTAGCGACCAGGACTACGTTGTTCGTAAGTACAGCACTAATAACGATAACTACTCCGACATAGACAGTGCAGTCATCACCGAAGAAACCGTCGACGGCCAACCAGTCCTTAAGGCCGTCTACCAAATAACTGACGGCAGTAGCCTAGACATGGACAATACAGTAGATGGCAACATCAAAGACCCTGCTGGCCTAGCTAAAGCAGAGTCTACAAACAACACTGACACCACCGAAAGCTCAAACAACCAAAGCAACACAAGCATCATAACTAGACTCACAAACAACCTAGCCAACACTGGTGACTCTGTGAAGATTTTGGTGGGGGCTGCTGTGCTTGTCGTTGCACTTAGCGGGATAGTTATCGTGAGGAGATTGTCTAAAGGCAAGAAGTAAGTAGGGTAGAAAATTACGCTATTCTTCCTTATATTTTTATCTTTAGGCTATTGCTTGTCCGATTATTCACAGTTTAAATAATATGGACTTAGCTCATCCTTAGGTTGTCCTGAGCCACTACTGATAGTTATTAGCGATACGTTTGATGCCTAGCTCTAAGGCGGCTTTTTTGAGGCTTGTGCGGGAGTCGGCACTGCGATCCCAGACGGCATCGAAGGCGTCGGTCATTATTTCTGTTAATTGACGATTAACTTCATTCTCTTCCCATTGTTCGTTCTTCTTAGACTGTAACCACTCTAAGTAGCTAACAGCTACACCACCGGCATTGGCCAAGACATCGGGCAATATAATTACGCCTTTTTTAGTTAGATAATCGTGGGCTTCATCTGTGATCGGACCATTAGCCATTTCGATGATGATTCGAGCATTTATTTTGCCAGCATTCTCCATAGTTACAGCATTCTCGAGTGCACCTAGTACTAAAATGTCAGTTTGTTGATACAGGTATTTATCTGAATCTACATTCACTCCAACCCCAGTGTCTTTTAGGGCAGTACGATCACCCATAGATTTCTTTTGACGCTGGATAAGGTCAGGATCTAAACCGGATTCGTCAGTACTGACGATGCCACCTTTGGAGTCAGAAACTCCTTGAACTCTCCAACCATAATCATGGGCAAGTTTTGCGTACCAGAAGCCAACTGCACCGAAGCCTTGGACTAGGATACTCGGTCTGTCTGGTGCGTTTGTGCCAAGTTCGTCTAGAAGTGCCTTGGTAACAATCACACCGCCGCGACCAGTCGAAGAATCTCGACCTTTGCTGCCGCCAACCTCAATCGACTTGCCAGTAAAGGTAGATTTAGCAGTAGCTTCATCGCCACCTCTGGAATTTGCGTAAGCCTCAACCATCCAATCAACCATATAATTCTTAACACCAACGTCAGGTCCTGGAATATCGTAATCGGAGCCAATATGTGGTGCTAGGGCAGCGGCATAATTATTAGTTAGGTTCTTGAGTTCAGATTCACTCAGTTTCCGCGGATCTATGACTAAACCGCCCTTGCCGCCACCGTAGGGCAAGTCAATCACGGCACACTTAACGCTCATGAGCGTTGCCAGGGCAGTAATCTCTTGCTCGCTAACACTGGGGTGAAAACGCGTCCCACCCTTAAATGGGCCTCGCGAATCATTATGCTGTACGCGGTAGCCATCAACTAGCTGTGTTGAACCATCATCTTTATTTAGAGCAATAGAAAACTTGATAATCGTGTTAGGTACAACGATCTGGTTGGTTATATTGTCGTCTAGATCTAGTGATTTAGCGGCGTCTCTGATTAGTTTCTGTGCATTTTCCAGCATTGAGTCTGCCATATAATAATTATATCACCGTTGCACAAGTTTGCTATACTTTAAGGTAATGCTAGATATAGATGTAATCCGAAACCAAACCGCTAAAGTTAAGAAGGCGACTAACGATAAAAGTGCCGATGTTGACATCGATAAACTACTCGAACTAGATGAGTCCCGACGCAGCTTACAATTAAAGGCTGACGAATTACGTGCTCAGCGCAATGCTCACGCCGCCAGTATGAAGGGCACAAGGCCAAGCGATGATCAGGTCGAAAAGGGCAAAAAACTGAAACAAGATATTGCACAACTTGAAGATAGATTGGCACCAATCGACCATGAGTTTATTCAGTTATGGCGTAAAGTGCCAAATCTACCAAGTGACGATACGCCAGTTGGGCAAACAGAAGCCGACAATAAAGTACTACGACAGTGGGGCGATAAGCCGCAGATAGCTAATCCGCTGGACCACCAAGCACTAGGCGAGAAACTAGATTTAATCGATAAGGACAGAGCCGCCAGGGTTAGTGGTGCTAGGTTTGCTTATCTTAAGAACGAACTAGTAATGATGCAATTTGCACTTTTACAGTATTGCTACAGTTTTTTGATGGATAAAACCAAGCTACAGACGATAGCAGACAAAGCCGGGCTAGGTATTGAGGCGAAGCCTTTTATTCCGATGCTACCACCGATGATGTTAAGAACAGAGCCGTATCAGGCGACCAGCAGGCTGAAGCCAGATGAAGTTACTTTTAAACTGGCTAATGATGATTTATGGTTAATTGGTAGCGCCGAACACAGCCTAGTGCCAATTAATATGGGTGAAACACTACCAGAATCGGAACTTCCAAAAAGAATGGCGGGTTACAGTACTAGTTTTCGACGCGAGGTAGGAAGCTATGGTCAGGATACAACTGGAATTCTACGAATGCATCATTTTGATAAATTAGAGATCGAAAGCTTCACGACAGCTGACAAGTCTGCGGCAGAGCATGAGCTGTTCATAGCTATTCAAGAGCACGTCAATCAATCTCTAGGCTTGCCATATCAAGTAGTTATTAAATGTACTGGCGACATGGGCGGCCCAAATATCCGTGGTGTAGATATTGAGACTTGGTTCCCAAGCCAGAACCGTTATCGCGAAACCCACAGTGCTGATTACATTGGTGATTATCAGGCCAGGAGCCTCCAGACCAAAGTTCAAAGAGAGACAGGCAAAAAAGAATTAATTCATACCAATGACGCCACCGTATTTACCCAGCGCACCCTAATTGCAATTTTAGAGAATTATCAGACGGACGATGGCCGAGTTAGGATTCCAAAAGTATTACAAACTTATTTAGGTAAGGAGATTATAGGATGAATATAGAATTTAATACTAAAAAGTACGAACTGAGTGACGACATAAAGAAATATGTTGAGAAGAAGATCGGTAAACTCGATCGTAAACTGTCTCGTAAGATTAGGCCAACTATATTTGCTAAAGTTATGTTGAAAGAAAATGCTCAAGTCAAGAAGGGTCGATTCTCTTGCGAGGTTGTGCTGTATCTTCCCAATCAGCAAATTATTGTTGAAGAGGCTACGATCAACATGTTCGCAGCCGTTGATATTGTTGAATCAAGATTAAAAAATCAAATCAGCAAGTATCATTCAAAACATACTGAGCACCGGACTGAAAGACGAAAAGTCTACGAAAAGTTTAGGAAGCTGGCAGATCGCGATTTCAGAAGTAAGCAAAATTAAAAGCTGGCACACTGTAGTTCAGAGTGCTAATGTATAAGAAAGTATTAGGGGAATTATTTTGAAGAAGATTGTAAAAACACTGCTGGGCGACCCACAGAAAAAGACCTTGAAACAGCTTAATAAGCGTATTCTAGCTATTAATGAGCTGGTAGACACCTACGAGACTCAGCCAGTTGAGAATCTCCGGAAATCGATCGATAAGCTCAAGTCGCAAGTTCGTAATGGCGATAAAACGCTCGATCAAGTTCTGCCAGATACTTTTGCGATAGTTCGAGCGGCTTCCCAACACATACTTGGTATGCGACATTTTGACGTCCAGCTGATTGGCGGAATTGTCTTGCATGAGGGCAATATTGCCGAGATGCGCACCGGTGAAGGTAAAACCTTGGTTGCTACACTGCCACTTGTTCTAAATGCTCTAGAAGGCAAGGGCTCCCACCTTGTAACAGTCAATGATTATCTAGCTCGTCGTGATGCTGGTTGGATGGCACAGATTTATCATGCACTTGGGCTATCTACTGGAGTTATTATTGCTCAGAATTCGTTTATCTATGATCCAGAATATACAAACGAGGAACATCAAGATGAGCGTTTGCAGCACTTAAAACCAGTCACCCGACGTGAAGCCTATGCAGCCGATATTACCTACGGCACAAACAATGAATTTGGTTTTGATTATTTGCGCGACAACATGGTCAATAGCGAAAATGATCTAGCCCAGAGACCGTTACACTATGCAATCGTCGATGAAGTTGACTCAATATTGATAGATGAAGCTCGGACTCCTCTCATTATCAGTGCACCGAGTGCTAGTAGCGGAAGTCAGTATGCCTCGTTCTCTAAAGCGGTTCGTAATCTTGACGAAAGCCATTATGAGCTTGATGAGAAGCAGAGGGCTGTCAGCCTGAATGATGATGGTGTCCAGAAAATCCAGGAAATACTTGGCCTAGAAAACCTATATGACTCACAGAATGTTCAAATGATCTACCATCTCGATCAAGCCTTGCGGGCAGAAACTTTATTTAAACGTGATCGTAACTACGTGGTATCAAATGGCGAAGTAATAATTGTTGATGAGTTTACTGGTCGTTTGATGCATGGCCGTCGCTATAGTGAAGGGTTACACCAAGCAATCGAAGCCAAAGAGGGCGTGGAAGTCTTGCAGGAAAGCATGACTCTAGCGACAATCTCATTTCAAAATTACTTCCGTTTGTATAAAAAATTATCTGGTATGACCGGAACAGCTGAGACTGAAAAAGAGGAATTCTACACAATATATAAACTTGATGTTGTTGTTATTCCAACTAACAAGCCAACTAAGCGCGAAGACAGAACAGACAGAATCTATAAAACTGAAGCTGGTAAGTTCAAGTCTATGGCAAAAGAGATCAAAGTTTTGCAAGAAAAAGGACAGCCAGTATTGATTGGTACTGTTTCAGTTGAAAAGAACGAGCTAGTCGGTAGATTACTGACCAAGGAAGGAGTCAAGTACGAAGTCCTTAACGCTAAAAACAACGAAAGTGAAGCTGAGATTGTCGCGAAAGCAGGTCAAAAAGGTGCAGTCACGCTTGCGACCAACATCGCCGGGCGAGGTACGGACATTGTTCTTGGTGAGGGCGTAACTGATCTCGGCGGACTGTTCGTAGTCGGTACCGAGCGTCATGAATCAAGACGTATCGACAATCAGCTCCGAGGTCGTGCCGGCCGTCAGGGTGACCCTGGATCGACTCAGTTTTATGTTAGTCTTGAAGATGACCTAATGCGCATATTTGGCGGAGATCGTATTGCTGGATTAATGGAAAAACTTGGCGTTGATGCGGAAACAGCGATAGAGAACAAGTCCGTCAGTAAGGCGCTTTTAAGTGCTCAGAAAAAGGTAGAGAACCACCATTTCGATAGCCGAAAACAAGTTGTCCAGTATGACGATGTTATGAATCGCCAACGAAAGGCAACTTATGGCAAGCGTCACGAAATCTTGAAATCAGAAGATGTATCTAAGGATATTAGACACATGGTCAAGGACGTCATTACACAGATCGTCGCTAATCCACCAGAAAAGGACGAGACCGAATCCTCTCGAGAGAAACTAGTCAGGGAGCTCTCTACGGTAGTGCCAATTAGCGGCAAGGAAAGAAAGCTACTAAATGAAGTTAATGACGATGAAGTACTTGATAAGATTCTTGAAATATCAACCCAACAATACAAAGAACGCGAAGACGAGTTCACTGTAGAGTTGATGCGTAAAATAGAACGTGAAGTTTATCTTCAGGTGCTCGATAATCTTTGGATGCAACAACTGGAAGAGATGCAGTACTTACGTGAGGGCATAGGCTGGCGTTCAGTTGGTCAGAAGGACCCATTAGTTGAGTATCGACGAGAAGGCCAGAAAATGTACGAAGGCATGTTGGCTGACATGTATTCTGAGATTGCTCGTACGATCTACAGGGTTAGGCCACGAAATCAGCTAGAAACTCAAGAGCTAGAAACCGAGCTAACACGGGCGGCTGGTAGCGCAAGCGAGAGCCAGATGGATAAAGATGAAGCTGGACGTAGCAAGACTCAACAGAAAGCTAAGAAGCGAGCCGATAAAGCTTCAGATCTACCAAAAGAAAAGCCAGTTGCAGCCGTAAAGACTAAAGCTAAAGATACCGTACGCCAGAAAAAGAAAAATAAACGCCAGAACCGCAAAAAAGGACGTAAATAATAAAACTTAGCATTTGTTCAAGTGATCTGTTAAATTGCTCTATAAACTACTAGGAAGATAATCTTGAAACATACTGTTGAAGAAATTGAATTAAAATCTGGTGCCAAGGGTTTATTGATTAACGTTCCAAGTGCACCGGTAATGAACTATAGTTTTTCCTTTCGAGCTGGTTATTTCGCAGCTCCTGACAAGAAATGGGATGTGCCACATATCTTGGAACACATGATGTTTGGTGCTAATGACCGTTTTTCTAGGGCACGGGCCTACGGTGCAGATTTTGAAAAGAATGGTGCTTTTCACAATGCCACCACTGGTAAATGGTATATAACCTACGATTCGGAATGTGCAGCTTTTGAGTGGGATAGAGTTTTGGATCTGCAACTTTTGGCACTTGCAAAACCAGTTTTTCTTGAGGAAGAATTTCGTGCCGAAAAGGGAAACGTATACGAGGAACTGACTGGCTTTTTCAATAATTACTTCCGTGTTCTGGGCGGTCAGCTAGGTCAGCTTGCGAATCTTGATATATTCACTGATGAACAACGTGTAGCCCAGCTTGCTAGTATTGAAATGGAAGATGTGCAGAAATTTTATCGCAAAACTCATAGCAGTGATAATCTACGATTTGTAATTGCTGGACCGCTTTACGGCAAAAAAACAAAATTACTTAAAATTTTGAATGACGGCCTCAAGCCATTGCGCCGCGGTGACCTGTTTGAGTTACCAAAGGAATCGCCAGAGCTAGTTCCGCAGGCTTTATACATAGAAAGAACGGATGTACAGAAGGTGCATTTCTATCTTGATATGTACGTTCATAAGCGGCTAACAGACAAACAGAATGATGCTATGGGGCTTCTTAATAATATTCTAACCGGCACGCTACACTCGAGGATTTTGGGTGCCGCCAGGGAAGAGGGCATAGTTTATGCTATGGGTTCAGGCACTAGTCGGGCACGGACTAATACTTCTTGGTGGTTTGGTGCTAACGTCAACAACCAAAACGCACCACAACTTATTGAACTAATTCGTGACGAACTGCTTAGAATCGCCAACGGAACAGTCGATAAAGCTGATATTGAAGCTGCTAAACAACTATCAATTGGCAAGTTTCAGCGTGGTTCACAGAAAGTAGCCGATCATGTAAAAGGCTACCGAACGCCATATCTTTATGATGGTAGTATTGATAAGTACAGTGAAACACCCGACATAATACGTTCAATTCGTAAATCGACCATTGTAGATACTGCTCAAGATATTATTAATGAAAAGACCTGGGGTTTTGGGGTTTTGGGTAATGCCTCGCAGGAGTCGGCCGACGAACTGCGCAAACTGCTTTCTGAGTTATTTGTATAATTTAGTACAATACTAACTATGGATTACACAGATAATAAAATTGCTATCGTTGGTTACGGTGTCGAAGGTAGGGCAGCTGCTGATTATTTAAGCAAGCATGGTGCTCAAATATCGATTTTAGATGGCAACGAGAGCACTCTGACAGATAAAAGGTACAGGTTTATTGCCGGAAGGGATTACTTAGAAAACTTGGCAGATTACGATCTTGTAGTTAGGTCACCTTCGATCAGGCCAGAACTGTTAAAAACTGCTAAAAGGGTCACGTCCTCAACACAGATTTTTTTCGATAACTGCCTCGGCAATATTATTGGCGTTACCGGCACCAAAGGTAAGGGTACGACATCGAGCCTGAGTGCCAAGTTGCTTGAGTCCCAGGGGGTTAAGGTTTGGCTAGGTGGCAATATCGGTGTGCCAATGTTGAGTTTTCTAGACAATGTACAGCCAGGTGATGTGGCAATCTTGGAACTCTCCAGTTTCCAGCTGTGCGATCTCGAAGCCAGGCCTGAAATTGCAGTTTGTCTAATGATCGAGCCCGATCATATGAACTGGCACAAAGACATGGCAGAGTACGTTACGGCTAAAGCTAATATTACGAAAAACCAGCGTCAGTCGGATGTTTTAATCTACCATCCTACTAATCAGAACACTGCTAAGGTTGTAAAAAATAGCCAAGCGATTAAAATTCCAGCAATTAATCAAAATGTTCAGATTCAGAATGACGATCTTGTTTTTAGAAGTGTAAAGTTGATGCCCGTGAAAGAAGTTGGGCTGATTGGTGTTCATAACCTAGAAAATATCACTAGTGCTTTAAACGTTCTTAATAAATATTGCTCAAAGCACGATTTAGAAATTGATTTAGAGGCAGTAGTGGAAGTTTTAAGAGAATTTATAGGCTTGCCTAACAGGTTAGAATTCGTTCGTAAGTTTAATGGAGTCAGATATATTAATGACAGCTATTCTTCAACCCCGTCAGCTGCAATAGCTGGAATTAAAGCGGTTGGAGAGCCTGTAATCGCAATAATCGGTGGCGTTGACAAGGGTGTTGATCTCGATAAATTAGCAGAAAGCCTAACAGAGATAAAACATGTCGTGCTGATTGGCCAGACAGCCGAAATTCTTAGAACTAAGCTTCTAGCCTTAGGGTCTACAGATTTTGTAGTTGTAGACGGCGAGATGGAACAGATTATAAATACCTGTCAAAACTTATCGGAGCCTGGTGACACGATACTGATGAGTCCAGGTTCCAGTAGCTTTGACATGTTCTTAAATTTCACTGACCGCGGTAATCAGTTTCGTGTTGTAGTCAATAATCTGTAAAATATAGAAATGAAGAAGTTTGACCAGTTCATATTCGAAAGTTACCAGTTTGATAAAGACAATCTAACAATCGATTTAAATTATTCTTTTGATGGTCAATTGAATTTTACTGAGACAATCAGCTGGAACGATATGAATATAGACGAGAACTACTCGGAAGCCGCCTTAGATGCAGCGATGAGCATGCTCCATGTAACACTCGGAGTTTCATACTACAAAGCTTACATGCCGGCACATATGGCAGTTAAGAGTACGAATCTAACATCTGATCAATCAGTCTTTTTCAATGATCTATATTCTAACGGGCTTGGGGAGTTTATTTATCGAAATGGCTTAAAATTCTCTGATATTGCAAGTTTCCAACAAGCAAATCCAGTACCACATCTGATTTCTGACTCCGACCCAGCCGGGACCAAGGCTCTAGTGCCGATGAGTGGCGGTAAAGACAGTATATTAACGGCCGAAATACTTAAAAGTGCCAAGATAGATTTCCGACCACTCTATATGACAACAGATGGTAATTACCCTGGCATAATTGATCGGTTCGAAAAACCAATTTTAGTTAAAAGACAGATATCAAAGGAGTTGATAGCCGAAAATAAACTAAGAGCTCTCAACGGTCATGTGCCATTCTCGGCCATCCTCGATTCAATCTTAGCAGTAACTGCTGTGCTCTACGGGTTTGCGGATGTAGTTTTGAGCCACGAATCTTCTGCCGATGAAGCTACAGTAGAGTACGATGGAAGATCTGTTAATCATCAATATTCGAAATCTTCAATATTCGAAAAACTGATATCAAATTTTGTAAAAACAAATATATCTGCTGGTATTAGCTTCTTCTCGCTCTTGCGAAACTTTAGCGAACTAGAGATACATAAGCTATTTGTCAGGAAGGGTCTTTTCGATAAATATAATGGCGAATGGTCCTCATGTAACCAGGCAAATTACAAGCAAGGTCAGGATACGACCAATCTCAAGTGGTGCGGTAAATGTAGTAAATGTGCCAATGCTTTTATCCTCTTCGCACCGTTTGCAGATAAGGATAAGTTGATTGAGATGTTTTCAGGCAATAATCTAGCAACAAATTCAGAACTTGAAAACGATTTTAAGAGTTTACTTGGCATGAACGAATCAAAGCCATTTGAGTGTGTTGGTGAGATTAATGAGCTCCGTCATGCGATAACTATGGCTTTTGAATCAGGCGATTGGCCGGAGTTCGAACGCTACGTACTACAGCTTAAGAAACAGCCAGAACAGAAGTCAGCAAGACTGAAAATTGATGATAAGTACCAAATTGCGACAGAAGATTACATCGCTTAAAAGTAAGCACAAGAAAAACATCAAGCATAAGCTATTTGCACGAAAGCATAAAAAGTGTTGACAAAGTCTTGCAATTGTATTATTTTTAGTACATAGAAATAATTTTTGTAGTTTTACTCGTGAGGGGTAGCTGCAGAAAAGCACAATGTGCAAGGAGTGTGGAGTATGAGAAATTCAATCAAAAAGTTCTTTTCACCTAAGGTAGTGAAGAACCTAGTAACATTAGCAACCATTGCTTTAGTTAGCGGTGCAGTAGTTACTGGCATAGTAGCCGATCCATCAGTGACAGCTGGAGACTGTGACAGCAACGCAATAATCCGTTGTGGCATCAATAGCCGTTCTGAGCTAGTTTCAAGATATAAAGCTCTAGATAGCAAGGGCCAGAAGGCTTATGTCCATGCTGGCGTTAACCTGTATAAGGTGGACGGAACAGTTGAAGGTTATGTAACTAGCGACAACCGAGTTGTTGTTGGTGGCAAGACTGTAGCTAATAATGCATACACTTATGGGCGTGGATATATGAAGGGAAGTACACAAATTGGCGGTGGTGCCTATATGCGACACCCAAGTGTTTCATTCCGAAGCAAGTCTATCCCGGCGTTTGTTTACATGGAAAACGGTACTTTTAAGTGGGCAGTTATCAAATCTTGTGGTAACCCAGTTAAAGCAACTCCAAACACACCACCAGCAAAACCCTCACAGAATATAGTTAAAAGAGTAACAACTAATGTCACAGTAGGCACCGACACGGCCTATATTTATGGCAAGCAATCGGTTCAGGCTAATCGTAACCAGATAGTCCGATTTGTCTCCCAAGCAAGCAATACGGGCAATGTAGATATTAGTGGTTTCGTCTCTGATAAACTACCAGCTGGAACTAGCTTTTATAGTGGTAGATACGTCGTCAAAGAAAAGGGCAGGGAAGTTAAAAGCGGCATTGTCGCTCGTGCTCAAGACGGCAGCTATGGCTACCTAGGCGTTCTAAAACCTGGTGCCGAAGTTAAGCTTGATATTAAAGCTAAATACAACACAACAAGCACTGTCAGAAACATTGCTTGTATCCAAACTAGCCAAGCCGGCAAGAAGTGTGATGATGCTTACGTCACATCACCTCCAAAGACCCCAACAGCAAAATGTGAAAGCCTAGTTGCTAAGCAGTTAAGTACTACAAAGTATCAGTTCACTACTAAGGCCTCAGTTAAAGACGGTGCTAAAGTAACTGGTTACGTCTACGACTTCGGTGATGACAAAACTCAGACTGTAAACACCAGCGCACTTACAAACACAGTTGAGCACACATTCGCTAAGTCCCAAAAATATGCTGTTAAGGTAACAATTAAAACTTCGGTCGGTAACAAGACTTGTTATACGACTGCACCTGTAAACATCCCAACTGCAAAGTGCGAAAGTTTAGTACCTACAAAACTTAGTTATAGTAAATTCCGATTTACGACTAAAGCTGCTGTAAGCAACGGTGCTAAAGTAACTGGTTACGTCTACGACTTCGGTGATGACAAAACTCAGACTGTAAACACCAGCGCACTTACAAACACAGTTGAGCACACTTATGCCAAGTCATGGAAATATGCGGTTAAAGTTACAGTTAAAACTACTGCTGGTAATCGTGTTTGTTACACCAGTGCTGAAGTAAATATCCCAACTCCAGGGGTAACGATCACTAAGAAAGTTGATGGCGTCAAACAGAAAGAAGTCGCTGTTGGCCAGGACTTCACTTACCAGATTGTTGTAAAAAATTCTGGTCAAGTTAATCTAACAAACGTAGTAGTTGGCGACGTAGCACCAGCTGGCGTTACCCTTAAGAGTGCGGACAAGGGTACTATCAAAGCCCCAGTAAATTGGAACTACACGATTCCACAGCTTAATATCAACCAGAGTGCGACCTTTAATATTGTTGCTACTGTTAAGTCGTACAAAGCTGGCAGCCTTAAGAACATTGCTTGTGTGAATGCTAAAGAAGTTAACCCGAGCCATCCTACTTATGTAGATGCTTGTGATGACGCAACAATAACTGTCAAAAAACAGACTCCAAAAATTCAGATAGAAAAGACTTCAAGCATTACAAATGCGGTTGAAGGACAGGTATTTGATTACAGACTAGCTGTTAAAAACACTGGTCAAGTAACCCTAAGGAACGCTAAAGTTACCGACACCGCACCAGCCGGAATCACTTTCCGATCTGCCGACAGAGGATCAGTTGCTAGTAACGGCAAGAGCTTTAGCTACACTATCCCTGAGCTAAAAGTTGGCCAGGTTGTGAATATCAAGATCTCAGCCAAAGTAACTGGTGCAACTGGTAGCGTTAAGAACATCGCTTGTGTTGATGCTGTTGAAATACCTGGCGTTAAAGACGACTGTGATGATGTGATTATAATCGTTAAGAAACCAAGTGTAATCATCGACAAAAAGGTTGATGGTGTCGACCGAAAAGAAGTTGAAGTCGGGCAAGAATTTACTTACCAGATTAAGGTAACTAACAATGGTAATGTTGATCTCAAGAACGCACGTGTCTATGACGTTCCACCAGCTGGAGTAACACTTCTCAGCGCTAGCGAAGGCCAAGTCAAACAAGGCACAGGCCCAAGTCCTTACGGTGTATTGAACGGTACATATTGGACTACAACTATCCCCGAACTAAAGATTGGACAGAGTAAGTCCTTTACAATCAAAGCCGTAGTTAAATCCTACAAAGCCGGCGATCTAAAGAATATAGCTTGCGTAGATGCCAAGGAAGTTAATCCTAACGTGATTGATGGCAACGACGACTGTGATGACGCTATAGTAACTGTTAAGAACAACACACCAAACGTCACGATCGACAAAAAAGTCAACGGCGTGCAAAGCAAGGAAGTTAAACTTAACCAAGAATTTACCTACCAATTAGTAGTTAAGAACACTGGTAATGTTACGGTTACTAACGGTGTCGTAACTGACGTGGCTCCAGAAGGTGTTCAGTTCATCTCAACAGATAAGGGCACAGTCACTGGGAACAAACTGAACTACACAATTAGCTCACTTGCCCCTGGTTCATCTGTAAATATCAATATCAAGGCTAAGGTAACTGCCTACAAGACTGGAAACATTGTTAACACTGCTTGTGTAAACGCCAAGGAAGTTAATCCAAATGAACCAGCTAAGCAGGATGACTGTGACGACGCGATTGTAACCGTTGAAAAGGAAACCACTCCTAAGTTCGCTTGTGAAGAGCTAAAGGTCACATCAATCGATAAAGACGATCAGCTACCGTATGACGTCCGATTTGATGCTAAGGCAAGTGCAACTGACGGTGCAGTAATCCAAGGTTACATCTGGAACTTTGGAGATAGCAAGACAATCGAAACTACTAATGCAACCGTAAACCACAGCTATACAGCTGTCGGCAACTACACTGCAACAGTTCAGGTCAAGACAAGCGCAGGCACAACAGCAATTAGCAGTAAGTGTTCAGTAGCCGTTAAAGTAACCGAAAAGACTCCTGTCATAGAATGTAAGGATCTAAAGGTTGAGCTGTCTGGAACAGTGGCGCCAATCACAGCTAAGTTCACAGTAACTGCCAAGGTAGAGAATGCTGTTGTCGAAAGCTACATCTTCAGCTTCGGTGATGGTAGCGCGGATGTAGCATCTGCAGCCAGCACGACTACACACACTTACGCTAAGGCCGGCGAATACACTGCTAGCGCTAAGATCAAAACAGATAAGGGCACGACCGAAACAGGCAACTGTAAGGTAGTGATTAAGGCCAACGAGAAACCAGTTTGCCCTTATAACCCGAATCTACCAATTGATCACCCTGACTGTAAGGAAGTTGTAACTCCTCCGACCCCACCAACTCCTCCAAAGCAGCCAACTCCAGAAGCACCAATCCAGGAAGTCATGCCAAGCATACTACCAAAAACTGGTACAGAAGCAGTAGCTGTCATGGGCGGAACAGGCATGATGTTCGGAGCAGCTCGGATTTACGCCGGCAGCCGTAAAGAACGACTAAGCAAACTTCTTAGAAGATAAAAACTAAAACCAACTAAGAAAAGAAAAGAGCACTCAGCCCGGGTGTTCTTTTCAATTTGTGCATTCGATGTGCAATAGACCGAGTCGCCTCGTGAAATTCTAAGGGAGAGAACGATATTTAAATACTTATTATTGACAATATAGCTAATTAATGATAAAGTGTTCTCGTTAATCTAATCAATAATAAATTGAAGAATAAGAACGGAAAAACTAATGCCTGAATCAGCCGAACATCAAGTACCAGACAGCCTGACCGGGCCGTCTGATCCGATTCAAGAAATTGATGCACTAGACCATTTGGCTGATGGAGTTAGCACTGAAGAGACTAGTTTAGAAGTTGAGCGTGTTGCAGATACTTCACTTGAAGATGGGCAGACTACCGAAGAGACTGACGAAGTTAGAGACTTTCGAATGTTTACGACTGATGATTTTAATGAAACGACAATAGGCGAACGCCGAAAAGTGCGACGTGCTATGAGGGTATTTGAAAATACTCCTATTGGACAGGAGAGACCTAATGGCGAACTAATACTAGACCCAGCATCCGCTGATCTAGTTGACCGTTACGCAGTTTCAATGGCTGATGTTATTGGCAGTGCAGGCAATACTTTGGACGATGAAACTGTTGATAGGGCAAGAGCAATACAAAGAGAGTTTAATGAAGCCCTAGGTGAGCTATATCCGCAAGATCCAGCTGCAGAAACTGCTGCAATCCGAGCTTTTAATGCAAGGCTTATAAGTGAAACTTCCGAAACACCACCTACTGGAAAATCAAAGGCTGACCAACTAAGCTCTGAACCTGCAGTAGTGCTAAAACCCGAAATAGTAGAGGCGGGTGTAGAGGCAAAAACCAGCAAATCAAATAGGTTTGTGAGCTGGGTTCGTACCGCAGCTAAGGGATTTATTGATGCTTCTGGATTAGGGGTACGAAATATCAATACTGCCACAGATGAGTATGGCGTTATAGAACCGGCAATTGCAGAGGCAGCATTGTCTAATACTCAAGAAGATATAATCGACTATAGCTCTGAGCCTGCTGTAGAACCAGCTCCAGCCGCAACTTTGCTTCATGGCGTGGATGACACAATGGATCTGCCTGTGATTCATAGCCCAGAAAACGAGCATCATCGAGACGTTAGAGATCTAATTGATGAGCGCGATAGGCTGGAGAGTGAGCAAAGCTTGGGGACTTTGGCTACCGTCGGTGAAACAGAATACACGATCGACAGTGGTGCCGAGGACGCAATGATTGGTGCCAGAAAAGGTGAAGATGCCCGTAGGTACTCACTTAGGGAGCGAAGACAGCTAGCCAAAGACGGTAAAGGAAAGTTTACGGCTATGGACGGCACTCAGTTTCTTGACCGCAACGGCAAACTTCCAGCTTTAGTCATACCACGAAAATTAGATGTTGCGGGCAATGAAGTTGATGCCGAAGGCAAGATAATCCCTAAAGAAGATCGGGTATTTGTTGACGAAGACGGTGGCGCATCTAGATTTAGAACACAGAATGTCAGGTCTATTGCTCGCCAAGCTAGAACTTACAGCGAAGCAGCTGCAATGAGCGTGGGTGAGCTAGCTAGAGACATACCGCTACGCGTTGCAGAAACACGGGCTAGAACCAACTTGGTGTATGAAGGCTTATTAGAAAGCCTAAGTTCAAAAAGCGACAGAGCTAAATCTAGATTAGAAAAAATTCAGACTAAAAGGAAAGCCAGTAAGCAGGCAGCAATAGAGGCTGGTGAGGTTGACAGCACTGAAGATAATGATGCAACTGTGATTGATCTAGCAACGGAGCGTGATGCTCGAACAGCAAAAGCTGACGCAGGAGAATTACCAGAAACAATAGGACCTAAGTACAGCACGGACGAGTGGGTAGTAAATTTTTAATAAAATACTAGACAAATAATCAATATTGTGCTAATGTTTAAACATAGAAATAAAATAAACACAAAATATAGGAAAAGAAAATGAGCTATCGAACCGAAAATCTTGAAAACTACGATCCATTAGCTGAGGGTACTATTGACGTAGATAGAGCAGGTGCTGACGCCTTGCCTACAACCCCTGAGGGCTGGTACTTGGCACATGAAGATAATCTTTTCCTAACTGAAGCAATGCACGAAACAGTCACAGTTATTGGGGATCGTGAAACCAATGGTGATTTTGCTGGTCCAGAAGCTACACAAGTTGAAATAGATCGTGTTGTTAGTGAGAAGGTCAGAGACTGGATGAATCAGGCTAAGACCATAGAAGGTCAGTCTATGCACATGAATCGTAGACAAGATAAAGCTGCAATGTCTAACTTGGGTTTCCGTTTGAGAGCTTTTACAACACTAAGCATACTAGGACAGCGAGATTATCCTGATGTAGCATCCGCTGATGCGGCTCGAGCAACTGTTGAAGGAGTATTTAGTGACCTCTACACATATGCTCCAGATTATAAAACTAAAACTCCTACTGAGAGGCAGACAGCAATAGACACTGCATTGCAACGTTTTGACACAGCAACACCAGATAACACAGCAGCTAATACTGCCGCCACGCACGCTGCAAATGAAGCCGAGATTAACACGAGCATTACTACTTATGAGGGCCTACAGGATCAAGTAACCGAACTGCAAAATAAAGTAGCCAGGGACACAGTCAAGGATGCTGTTAGGCTTTCAAAACTTGACCGCTTTTTGCCTTGGCGGAGAAGAGCAACGGCACGTGGCCAAGAGTCTGCAGAGCAGTCTCGCCAGCAACTAGCAGAGGTACAAACCGAATCAGCTAGATTACAACTAACCGTACTTGAGCTAGCTGGCGAAGTGGAAGCTACCCCAGAGCACCGCAAGATGGCAATGGGCTATCAGAAGGTTCTAGACTTTAACTCTAACCTAGAAGTGCTTGGTGCCGTAACTGATACAGCCAATGCTAGAGGAACCAAAGCTGAAAGACGAGCTAGTAACGAAATTTATGGACATATACTGGGTCGGAGAGTTGGGCTTGCCGATAGGTATAACGGACTAAGTACAAGAAAAAAATTATTAGTTGGTGCTGCCGGTATGGGTGTTGGTATAGCGGCCGGTATGTTTATCGGTCCTGGCGGAGCGGCACTAGTAACAGCCGCGCTGCGATCCAATATGATGAACAGCTCTATACGTTCACGAGCAGGCGGACCAGATGAAGCTACTCGCAATGCTCTTATTGCTCAAAAACAACAGGAGATATCGACTGCTATTGCTGGCGAAAGTAACGATGGAATTGGTGGAGTATCCAGCGCTACTCTTGAAGGTATTGCTAATGATTCAGCCCAGAATTTCCAGGAGCAGATGAACAATGATTACAACCGACTAAGAAACGAGTTGAAGATTAGGATTGCTAAAAAGGCCGGAATCGCTCTCGTTAGCTCAACTGTAGTTGGTGCCGCATCCCACTACCTAGAAGCACATGGTGCCTATGATTGGGTTGCTGATAAATTTGGTGATTTCGGTACTTGGCTTAGAGATGACGTTATACCTGACGGTTGGGCAGAGCATCTTCCTGGTGGGCATGAGGCTATCATGCAACACACAGAGCATGGCTTAAACACAACCCCAAGTGACATTGAGAATATCATGCATAATCACTCTGGTGGTAGCGACCTGAGACCCGACTCTCCTGAGTGGAATAGAGTCATGGACGCACTACATAATAACGAGATAAATCATGCGGACATTAAGTCAATTCAAGAAATGATCCCTCCAGGGCTCACAGAGGAACAGAAGGTTCGATACTTCAGTTCATTCTACGAAAGCCTCAACAATCGACAGGCAATGGATTTTGGCAGGTTCATGAGCGCTGCAGTCGAACACGACAAGGGTGGCGGTGGTTCAGTATCTTCGCTTCCAGAATTTGGACAAGTTGAGACCATGAACGAACTCGTGGCAGAACATGGCCGAGCCTCACTGTTTGATGTCGGAGCTATCCAAGGTCACATGCCATCACCAGAAGTGACGGACATGATTACGCAAGCTGCTAATGGTGGCAGTGTGCTAGATGTCATTAATCACCCAGACTTGTACAACCTGCCTCCAGGGGCTATTGATGAGTATATCCACGCTCAAGACGGTTTCGAAGGCTTCATGAAGTATCTATTGCATGACGGTGTCGATAAAGACGACCTAATAAGACAGCTTGCTGAGCATCCTGAGAATTACTTCAGAGGTAATGACGCAGCACTAATACAGCACTGGCTAGAAGCTTACTCTGTAACACCTAGTTCTGGCCTAACATTAGCGGCATAAGGTAAAATAGAAAAATAAAAAGGAAAACATGAACAAAAAACAACCAACTACACCATTCGAAGACTTTCTCGCTCGATTAAACATTACTGATCCAGAAGCTCCAGATCAGCAAAAGATGATTTTAGCACTGTATGAGGCTTACAACCGAATATCTTCAATCGCAATAATGTCTGAGCTAAATGAAGATCAAGTCGATCAGCTTGAAGCAAAGCAAGATGAGCTAGGCGATGATATCGAAAAATATGATGCGTTTATTGCAGGCTTGGGGATTAACGTCGACGAAATTAGGAACAAAGCATTTAGTGAGTTTTCTAAAGAGTTTTTCGATGATCTTGACAGTATTGATTTCACTAAACCCCTGATTGAGAGAGATAAGTAATGCCAGAGACTATGACGCCACCACCAGAAACTGACTTTAGTTTGCCAGGTGAGGCAATGGCTTCGTGGCAAACTGATTTTGAAGATAAGTGGGTTAGTATAGACGGCGAACCAACACAGGTAGGTTTTTCGCGACTTGAATCTGACGACGACACCGGGGAGGTCTCGTCACGATATCATCCGCTCGATCATTTAGCAGGCGAGCAGTTAGTTTTTGAGGCAGATCCAGATGATCCCGGAAATCGAATTCCTATGATAGCAACAACTACGGGTGAGCTGGTTAGTGTTGACACCTGGCTTGGTGATGCTGAAGCTGAAAATAGCGGTTTGACATGGGAGAGTGCCACAAGCCATGAGTCTGAGCTGGATCCAAGAGTTCAACTTGGGATTAAGGTCTCAGAGCCTTACAAAGATACTGTAGCAATTGCTGACGTAGTTAGAATAGTCCAGCAAATAGTTAGTGCAGAAAGCGACCCGACTCAATTGAGTAAATCCCGCAAGAGCTTGCTGGCTCAATATCACCCTGACAGATCAGCTGGAGACCCAAGAGAGCAGAAAAGATTAGAAGAAGCATCAAAATTAATAAGTCACTTGTTCGATAAAAAAAGTTAAAATTCGATACTTTATCTGTGTTCCTGAGCCAGGCAGTATCACCGCTAAGGTGCTGTATCCATGATATTTTAACAAAATAGAACTTATGTTTAAATAAACTCTTGCATTTAATACAACACTATGATATAGTTGTTATGTTAAATAATTTCTGAGGAGAGTTTATGAATAAGATTAAATATGTAATTTTTGCCACATTTATAGCTGCAAGCATCGTAGTAGTCGGTAATACTGGTCAAGAAGCACAGGCTGCACAGACTAAGATTTGTACACTAAAGCCACTAACACTTGATAAATACGCCAAAAGCTTCACAGTCAACGGCAGTAAAGTAACCGCTAAGTTCACATTGAGTGGTGATAAAGACTGTAGGTTCGATATGTCACTGTTTACTTTCGAAGCGACTACCGCTAATGCTATGCCTGTTAAGGATCAAACTCTGTACAGCCACAATACTGGCACGTTTGGACCTGGTACACATACGCTAACAGCATCGATGCCCCAGTGTTACCACCAGCTAGATCTTGTTACCGGTAAGCCTCTTGAGGCAAAAAAAGGTGATCGGGCAAACGATGTTATTAATCTAAATAACAATGTCAACCAAGGCCGTATTGGTAGCGCTGGCAAGTATAATGCCCATGTTCATGATGCATTGATCGGTGGCAATAAATCTTGCACAAAGTCTCCAGTAGTTGTTACTCCACCTCCAGTCGTTGTCGAGCCAGAAACACCAGTTGTCGAAGAACCTGTAACTGAAGAACCTGTTGTTGAAGAGCCTGTCGTTGAAGAGGTTCCAGCTGAAGAACCTGCTGAAGCTCCAGTTAACCTACCGAAAACTGGTGCATCATCAGCCGTGCTTAGCATCGGTGCAATTGGTGCAGCTGGTAAGAAACTATTTCGAAGCCGCCAAGGCTTGAAGGCCGCACTGCTAAGTAGGAAATAATCACTTTAACTAGATTGCGATAACAAACCCTCCTAAAGTTTCTAGGAGGGTTTTGGTTTGTCAGTAGGTTGATACTGTATCCTATTGATATGGATTCACTCGACGATATTAAAAATAAGGTTGCAGATGCAATTACACAACTTGATATTGCCGATAGAGAAGCTAGGCTCTCTAAATTGGAAACAGAGGCATTAGAGCCAGATTTCTGGAACGACAGTGATTCCGCACAAGTGAAAAGCAAAGCAATCGCCAAACTTAAATCACAAATTGAGCCTTGGCGTAAGATTGAAACTAGAGTAAGCG
>JAGPDM010000007.1 GCA_018057585.1 Candidatus Saccharimonadota bacterium | reverse complement strand
TAAGCGGAGTAATATTGATTAGGTTATGCGCGCGAACATTATAAATACCACTACCACCAATCTCTTCAAGTCTCTCGTAATTTTTGCGGTTCTACTTACTATAAGTGGAACTGTTTTTGCTGCAAGCGAACAATCACTAAGAGACAAATCGAAGGAGCTTACAGAACAAACTAAAGATGGTAAAGAAAAACTACATGGTGCCCAGAAAGAAGTCGGTACTCTTGAGGAGAAGGTCGGACAACTTAGCTCCGAAATCAACAGTCTGCAGGGCCAAATAAACAGTACTAAGAAGGGCATAAGCCAAACAGAGAAAGATCTAGTAAAGACAGAGAAAGAATTAGAAAAGCAGAAGAATATTATGAACCAGAGTGTTAAAGCACTATATATGCAAGGTGACATAAGCACGATTGAGCTGATCGCTTCCAGTAAAAACTTCACTGAATTTGTTAACGGTCAGGAGTATTTAGAAAGAATCAAAATTGGTGTTCAGGATTCAGCTAAGAAAATTGAAAGCCTAAAAACCAAGTTAGAGAAAGACAAATCTGATCTTAATGAGATGCTCGAGCTACAAACAGGACAGCAAAAGGTTGTTGCAACTAAAAAAGCAGAACAAGATGAATTGCTAACCAAGGCTAAGGACGTAGAGTTCTCATATAAAGAATTTGTAAATAATAAACAGAAAGAACAGCAGCTTGTCGAGGCAGAGATCGCTGCAGCTGTACGCAAACGTAGCCAAACTGGCTTTACCAGCCAAGGCTTTATTAATGAAAATGCAGTAATCGGCTATGTTGGAAGTACAGGCAATGCTACCGGTGCTCACCTCCATCTTTCACTCTATAACGCTAACGGATTCCTAGTTAACCCTCAACGAAGTTCATCTTCAAAATCACTGAACTATGGATTTAAGTGGCCTATGGATATGGCCTACCCAATAACTGATGTGTTTGGATCTTACCAACAGTGGCGCAAGGACATGGGACTGGGTCCTCACTCTGGAGTTGATATAGGTGCTCCTGCTGGTGCCCCAATTAGGGCTATTGGCCCTGGCGATATAGTGTGCAGAAGCAATGGTGGTTGTGTCGGTGCGGGCGGAGGAAATACTATTATAATAAAACATCCTAATGGCATGGAATCACACTATTATCACATGTCTGGCTTTAAGTAGTCTTGTCTAGTATTCTGCGTTAGAAAAAGCGAGCATTAATTCAGCCTGACTGATTTGAATTTTGAATAAGGTTTTGTGCTAGAATTATTGAGTTATATATCGACAAATAAGTGGGGCAAATAAATGGTTTATCCTAAACAGAATCAGCAAAGAGTAGGTATAAAGAGTTCGGTATTCATTGTTTCAATTATTAGTGTCGCAATAATTGCTTTCACCTTTGGAGTTGGGTTAGAGAATAGCGGTAAGTTTACCGACTTAACATCCAGATCTAAAAATGCTAGATCAAACGAGCTGCCAGACAATCTTGATTTCACAGAAGTTGAAGCAGTCTACGACCTTCTGCGAGAAGATTTCGATGGCGAGCTAAGTAAGCCTAAGTTAATAGAAGGTTTAAAATCTGGTCTAGTTGCCGCTGCTGGAGACCCCTACACTGTGTTTCTAAGCGAGAAAAGTGCTACAGAATTTGACAAGAGTCTGAATGGCAAATTTGAAGGTATTGGTGCGGAAATTGCGATTAAGGATGATTTATTACAAATTGTGGCACCGCTTCCTGAAACACCAGCAAAGAAAGCAGGACTGCGAACGGGTGACGTCATTCTTAAGATTGATAAAACTGATACACAAGGTCTAACGATCGATGAGGCAGTTACTAAAATACGTGGACCAGGCGGCAGTAAAGTGATGCTAACGATCTTGCGAGGGCGCGACACCAAAGAGGTGGATATTACTAGGGGCAATATAACGATAAAGAATGCTACAAGTAAGATCATCGATGGTAATATTGGCTATATAGAACTCAGAAGCTTCGGCGATAATTCTGCCGCAGAAGTTCAGAAAATAGCTGAAGATTTTAAAGCACAAGGCATCGATAAGGTAGTTCTTGATGTTAGAAGCAATGGTGGTGGCTTACTTGACCAATCTGTAGATATTGCTGGTGAATGGCTAGATGGACAAGTTGTGTTAGAACAAAGGAGTGCCGATGGCAGCAAAGAAACATTTCGTGCTAAACGCGACGGCACGCTAAAAGGTACGAAACTAGTAGTCTTGATTAATGGTGGCTCAGCATCAGCTAGCGAGATCGTCGCTGGTGCATTGCAAGATCATAAGGTTGCCACAATCCTAGGCGAACAAAGCTTTGGCAAGGGTAGCGTTCAGTCAATAGAAAAGCTTAATAGCGGAGGAAGACTCAAGATTACAATTGCACGCTGGTTTACTCCGAATGGTACGAATATCGATAAAGAGGGCATAACGCCTGACAAAAAAGTGAAATTAACAGAGCAAGATTTCGATAAAAACCAAGACCCACAGCTTGAAGCGGCCAAAAAGATATTAAAATAGGTTATTTCCCTTGCGAAATAACCTCTGGCTCGGTAGGATATAAACAGTAAATAAGAGGGTAGAGCGTGGCTGCAACAAAGCAGACGAAATATGTATTTGTCACAGGAGGTGTTTTAAGTGGCCTCGGAAAGGGCATCACCGCTGCATCGATTGGGCGTCTACTGAAAAACCGTGGTCTAACTGTTAATATCCAAAAATGCGACCCGTACCTAAACGTCGATGCTGGAACACTTAATCCTGCAGAGCACGGTGAGGTTTTTGTCACTAAAGATGGTGCAGAGACCGATTTGGACCTCGGCCATTATGAGAGATATTTAGATCAAGAGTTAGACAAAAGAAGCTCGTTGATGAGCGGCAGGATACTGAGTAAGGTTATAGCGGACGAAAGAGCTGGTGAGTACCTCGGTAAAACTGTCCAGATCATCCCGCACGTAACTGAAGCCATCCAAGAAGGCATCGTAGCTGCTGCTGAGGGCGTTGACGTTCACATAGTTGAACTTGGAGGTACTGTTGGTGATTATGAGGGTCTAGCGTTCGTTGAAGCGATTCGCGAGATGCGTCAGCGGGTAGGTGCAGAGAACACACTTTATGTACATGTAGTCTACCTTCCTTATCTTGGTGCCAGCCAGGAGTTTAAAACTAAGCCAGCCCAAAATGCCACAAAAGATTTACGGGCTCTAGGAGTTATTCCTGATGTTTTAGTAGCCCGTAGCGAAATGCCGCCAGTTGGCAATGTTGTAAATAAGCTGAGTACATTTTGTGGAGTTCCTAAAGAAGGTATTGCTTTGCTGCCTAATGCCAAGACAGTCTATGAAATACCAAACACACTAGAAGAAACCGGTGTCGCTAGTTTTATCGCCCATAAACTAGGGCTTAAAGACAGAGTGGTAGCTGATAAGTCTTGGCGCGAGCTTGTAAAACAAGCCTCACGAGATGAAGAGTTAGATTCTATTAAAGTGGGCGTTGTTGCTAAGTACATGGATAACGAGGACACCTACATGAGTGTGTTCGAAGCCCTAAGAGCGGCCGGTTGGAAGCACGAAGTAGCGATCGATATTGAATGGATTGACGCTGAATCACTAGAAAAGTCTGATGTTAAGCTTAGGCTTTCGGGATTAGACGGAATTGTTGTTCCGGGTGGCTTTGGTAGCCGAGGCGTTGAGGGTAAAATAAAAGCAGCAAGCTTGGCTATCGATAACAAAATTCCTTATCTTGGACTCTGCTTAGGTATGCAGGTTGCCTGTATCGCATTAGCACGAAAGGCCATAGACGAAGGCGCAAATAGTATCGAAATCAATCCAGAAACAACCACGCCAGTTATCAGTCTTATGACGTCTCAGAAGCAGGTGACTAGTAAAGGTGGCACGATGCGACTTGGCGATTACGAGTGTATCCTCGATAAAGAAAGTCTAGCCTATAAACTTTATGGCAAAAAGAAAACTATTGTTGAACGACATCGACATCGCTATGAATTTAATAATCAGTATCGTAAACAACTAACAGAGGCGGGGATGCGATTAAGTGGCCTATCACCCGATGGTGAGTTAGTTGAGCTTGTTGAGATTGACGATCATCCATTTTTTGTTGCCAGTCAGTATCATCCAGAGTTCAAAAGCCGCCCGAACAAGCCTCATCCGATGTTTGATGGATTTGTTGCAGCAATAATCAATAAAGGCTAGAATAAGCACTATGGACGCAAAAGAATATAAATTACTGCTAGTTGAAGATGATGAAGGGCTAGCCAGTGTTTACACCGCTAGGCTAGAAGCAGAAGGATTTGTGATTAAACACGTACCAAATGGTGAAGATGCGTTGAGTTCAGCAATAGAGTTTAAGCCTGACCTAATTTTGCTGGATGTCATGATGCCAAAGATTAGCGGGTTTGATGTCTTGGATATCCTGCGAAATACTCCGCAAACTATGAACATCCGAATTATAATGCTAACTGCTCTAAGCCAGCCAAAAGACAAGGAACGTGCTGAGAAGCTCGGTGTCGATGATTACTTGGTCAAATCTCAGATCGTAATTGCTGATGTAGTTGCACGCATCAAGCATCATCTTGGAATTCAAGAAAACTAAGAAGTAAGTTCATTGACTTATATGTAATAATCTATTATAATAGATTATTATTCTTCATTCCTATAGGTTATTTTATGATAGAACCACAACTTAGCGGTGTCGATCCTAACACTTATACAGAGCTGCCCGAAATAATTGGTCGTCGTAGTTTTTTAGCTGCGACAGCTTTCGCGGTTTTAGGAGCTGGAGCTTTGACTGGATGCGGTGATCTCGGAGAACGTGTTGATGGACTAACTAAAACAGATCTAATTGACCTAAGCGATGGTTATCCGACTGATGAGGAATCTAAAACCGATATTGTAGATAGGTTAAAAAGCAGGGTCGACGAACTTAACGATAAATCAATCGAAGTTCTAGCAGGTAAAATACTAGATTCAGATAATATATCTTATGATGAAGCCTTTCCCAGGGTCAGGGAGTCTATGGTATGGGCGAGCCAGGAAGGTGTGTTCCCGTTGCGTGATATTGAAGACGGTGACACCGCCAAGGAAGCAAACGGAACTGATCGGAGCGCGGAAGTGCAAAAGCCACTGCTCGTACTACTTAACATAATTGCAGAATCAGGCATTGATATAACTATTACCTCTATTTCGACCGGTGAGCATAGTGAAACAAGTCACCACTACCAAGGAAGGGCTTTTGATATCAGATCGAATACACTAACCACTAAAGAGGCACTTACACTTATGACACTGATAAATACTCTAAACGGTACTAGTACTGGCAATAGTATTATTCCAATCGATGAAGCCTTTGAGCCGAACAATATTGGCAAACTTAACTTGAATGAAGGAGATCCATCTACAACTACCGAACCTGACCACATGCATATCTCTACAACGTCAGAGGCTTTTATCGCTGCTAAGAAATTTGAGAAGAAGGACGGTGAATATACTGACGAGAAGACTAGAAAAGCAGCAGAAGATATTGGTATTACTATTGAAAGCCAGAATCAAATAGATGATAGACTAGCCAGAAAGTTAGCGAAAGAATATGGTTTTGCAGCTAGTGGTTCTAATGAGCTAGTGCCGGATGTATTCAAACCTAATGTAAAAGAATGGTCAGATCAAATCAGTGTAGCAGCTGATGAGCAACGGATACCAGCTAATTTCCTTGCAGCAATAATGCAAATTGAATCTGGGGGTGATCCTAAAGCTATTTCTCCGGCCGACGCTCATGGTTTGATACAATTAGTTCCAAAATGGCACAGAGACAGGATAGATATGTTTGCCAAGGATTATGGGCAATATTTAACAACAGATAATGCTAGAAGAGAATTTCTTAAAAATTATCCAGATGCAAACCTTCGTATTGGTGCAAATTATCTACGCGAATTATTGGATAAAGCCGAAAATGAGTTTCCTAATTTAAACCCAAATGATCCTAGAGTTTATTTCATGGCCGCCGCTGCCTATAACGGAGGTCCCGATATCGTCGGACTGCCTATAAGTGAGTGGCCGCCAGAAGCTAAGGGTTATTATAATAAGGTCAGACCTTTATACCTAGATGTAAGTGTTGGCTTAGAATTAGCGAAATGAATTTATAAACTAAGAAACGATAACTTCAGTGCGGGGGGCTTTTCGGCCAGTGAAACGAGTGACATGCTTCTTCTTGAAGCTAACGACGCCGTCTTGAGTTGCGTAGATTGTGTAGTCTTTGCCGTAATTTGTACCTGGGCCAGCAATTTTGCTGCTGCCGCGTTGACGAACAATTATTGAACCAGTTGTTACTTTTTCGCCACCAAAACGTTTAACGCCCAGCCTCTGACCGGGGGAGTCATGTACGTTCTTTACTGAGCCGCCTGCTTTTGTCTTTGACACTTAATTTCTCCTTAGTACCAGTAGTTGTCTGCCGACTATTTGATCTTCTCGTGCGTAAATCAAATCTTCTGGTTTTGCGTATGAAAACTTCTGTGTATTGTACCCGAGTTTCTTGAGGTGGTCAACACTTAGTTTCTGATTAAGTACGCTGGTGAAGCCCGTGCTTTGGCTCCAGGCTGGGATTGCGACACATAGGGGTGTACCAGTTTTGGTTTGTTTTGCGATGTTTTCTAGAAAGCTAACTAATAAATCGTAATTTTCATCCAGTAATTCGTCCAGATGGGTATTGGCGGGTGGCTTAAATAATGGCTGACCAAGAAACATCTCACTGACAATCGCCCCGATATCGTCTGGTAGATCCACGGTTTTTGCGTCAGCAACAGTAAGAGGAGTATCAGAAAGTTTCTCATCGAGCCAGGTTAGGTTTTGCTTGGTATAATCGATCATTCGAGGTTCGAGGTCGTTACCAGCTATTTTACATCCAGCCAGATGAGCTTCTTGCAGTACAACCCCAGTTCCACAGAATGGATCGTAAACCAGCGAACCTTTCTCTGGACGTGCAAGATTGATCATAATTTGGGCCAGTTTTGGCGGCAGCATGCCGACTTTTGCATCCCGAGCAGGTCGGCCATGATCCCTTTTGGCATAGGCGTCTATGTCTTGAACAGATAAAGTTTGGGCAACTATTACATCCGAACCGTCTTTAACTAAGAGTAGCTCCCAGCCGAGCTCAGCCGTCAGCTTGTTGTAAAGCACCTGAGCACTGCTTAGCTCTGGAGTGTTGTTTTGGATAATACGCACACTACGACCCTGCTTACGGATTACCTTCTTGAGTTCTAGCATATTCTTAAGCAGCCAATCAGGTCTTGGATTAAATCCGTAGACGCTGACGCCGAATTTAAGCTTGCCATCTGTTAACTCCTCCAACTTTTCAGGCATGATCGCAGCTAAATACTTAAACGCTCCAGCAAGATCTGCTTTTTCCACTGTCGCAAGTACTCTCCCGATCTTGATTGCACCGCCGAGCTTTGATTGGGGTGGTTGCTTATCGACCTGAATCAGTACGGCGAAGTCGCTAATTATTGTAATATTCGACAAACCAAACACAGTCTCCAGCTCGATCTGAGCTAGTTTTTCCTGACGTCCAGTAATCGCAAGATAATCCATTACGACCATTATGACAATTTAACTATAAAACTACAAAGGCTCAATAAAATATAACTGTATAAATAAAGGCTTATAAAACTAGCTCGATCCTATAACAATTAGTAGTCACAGAAAGCTAGGCTTTCCAGAAACACACATTTTCGAAGCTAAAATTAGTGAGTAGTATAAGATTGATAACGAAATCTTATCCTAACTTTTGTGTAAATTAGTATGAATATAAGTAGTCTAGAGTATTTAAATGTGTCATTCGAACTTGCAAGTTCCACTTTGTAACGATAGATACTGTTGTTTTTGCTGGATTTTAATATCTTGTAGCTTAAGTTATTCATTCCATCGTTTGTGGTGACAATAAATCCTGATCCTACAGCAACAAGCCTTCTCAAATTTCTGAAAGGCAACTTATTGCCGTCGACTCCATTCCAGCCAGCAGACTCATGATCTAATGTTTTGAAGATACCATGTCGACGTTCTATATTAATAACGGATTTTTCTAATCTGTTCTGAAGGTCATAATCTTCAGAGCCCCAACCCCAGTAGCCATTGCTGGAGCCGTTAGCCCTCCTATAGGTTTGCTTAGTTACCGCTATGACACCACCAAAGTGATTTTCATCATCCCAGGTGGTATCTCCGCTATGTAGTACTATCTGAGCAGCACCGGACTCCGGGAAACTATAGTCTGGAGTGACTGGTAGGTGATCTACGTCATGAAAAATGCAGTAATTAAAGTTGATGTCTGTTTTTGTTGCTATATCGAAAGCAACATTAATTAAATAAGCCTTATTGAAAGGAAGATTGTCGCTCTGCTCAATGACGAAGTAATAACACTCGATGTTGGAATGAGACATGTAAAGTTTTAATTCTGGAATGAGCTTTTTTAGGTGAGCGTCTCTGTCACGGACGGGTATAATAACCAGTGCGACTGGTGTATCTTTCTGTTTGTTATTCATTAGTCAATCTTAACAAAGATGAATAGCATTGATGAATAAAACTTACTTATCGTGTTTGCTATATAATGTAATCAATGAAGAAAACACGAGCCTGGCTTATTATAATTGCCGTTGTGGCACTGGCAGTCCTACTGTTTGCTAGCAGACATCAGCTTGCAGATGCTTGGCAATTAACCAAGCAAGTCAATATAATGATGCTGATTTTTTTGGTTCTTGTCAGCAGAGCTTCGAGTTTTTTCTGGCTCTCAAAGTTCTATCAGAAATCATTTCTGGCAGTTGGCTACGATGTTGAGCAAAAAGAGCTGGCAAAAGATTCGATAGCGACTAATTTTGTTAATACGATATTCCCAAGTGCGGGAATATCTGGCACCTCTTGGCTATCTGTTAGATTAAAAGATCAATATTCCGTTCCCTATGGTGTTACGGCACTTATCCAGCTACTTCGCTATATGTTCAACTTGCTAGCTTTTCTAGTTCTTTTGATTATTAGTTTTGTCGTGTTGATGTTTGTTGATGATCTGAGCTTAATAGCAGTATCACTAACTATAATATTAATGATGTTTACGACATCGACTATTCTTAATTTACTATTTATTATGCGAGGAACAAGCTTTGTTAATAGATCGATAAGAACTATCGCAAATTATTTAAATTTAATCGTTAAAATAATCACGTTTAGCCGAAAGCAGAAAATTATTGATTCACAAAAGATAAATGATAAGTTGGAGAGCTTTAATTACCAGTATAAAAAGCTGGAACAAAAATCTAAAGAGTTTAAAGCCACATTTAAATACATGCTTCTATTTACCATCAGCGAGTTTCTCAGTATTTATGTGGTTTTTGTAGCTCTTAATCAGCTTGTAAATCCAGCCAAAGTGTTTGTGGTATTTGGCTTGAGCAATGCTATTGCTAGTCTGTTTGCGTTCATACCAGCTGGTCTGGGTGTTTTTGAAACTGTCATGAGCTCAACTTTTGCGATGTTTGGCCTAAGCAGGGCATTAAGCTTATCAGTTACGTTGATATACCGCTTGATGTTTATCACAACTCTTGCAATACCTGGCCTTTATTACTATAGGCGGATCGGCAAGAAGAATAATGGATGATTTAGTCTTTAGTGTTGGTGAGTTTGTAAGTGTCTTTAACCAAACGCTTGAAATGGCCTATCCGAAAGCTATCATAACTGGCGAGATAATCAGCTCTAATATCTGGCGGGATCGTCTAGTTTTCTTTGATATTAAGGACGATGAAGCCAGTTTGAGCTGCATGATTCCACTGGCTATGCTTGGCATCCAAATAGAAGAAGGCATGCAGGTTCGAATTATCGGTAGGCCGAAACTCAGCCAGAAAGGCCGCTTAAGTATCAATGTTCAGGCAGTTATTCCGGAAGGTGAAGGTGCCCTGCAGAGGGCGTTTGTATTATTAAAGCAAAAACTGGAGAGTCAGGGGCTTTTTGACGAAGACAGGAAGAGGCCATTGCCAGATTATCCAGAATCAATTGCAGTTATTACTGCCGGGCAATCGGCAGCCTGGGCAGATTTCCAGAAAATCATCTCTGAACGCTGGCCGCTTTGTATAATTAGTTTGTTCGATTGTCAGGTACAAGGTGACGTTGCAGCTAATCAGATAGTGCGATCAGTAGAGATGATTAATCAGTCATCGAAAAGCTACGACATGCTTGCGGTCGTTAGAGGCGGCGGTAGCTTAGAGGACTTGCAGAGTTTTAATGACGAGACAGTTGTTCGAGCTATTGCCGGCAGTAGAATTCCGACGATAACTGGTGTTGGTCATGAGTCTGACACGACATTAGTTGACTATGTTTCTGATATTCGAGCATCAACTCCAACTAATGCTGCCCAAGTTGCTGTGCCAGATTACCAACAGGTATTGTCTGAGCTGGACTATATTAAAGGCCAATTAACTGACACAATTAAATTAGCGGTCGAAAAGAAATATCAAAGATTAGCAAGCAACCTAAGAACAATTGAGCGAATTGGAGGAACTGGCCGTATTAAAGAGCAGATTCAGCATTTTAAGCAGTCAATCGAAGACGGCCAGAGGCGAACTCTAACTAAGAGCACTAATCAGCTGCATCATTACGAGTCAGTTCTCGAGGCACTTAATCCTAAAATAGTTTTAAAACGCGGTTATTCAATAGTCAGAAATCATGGCCTAACTAGTAACGGTAATAATGTTAGTATTGGTGATGAGCTAAGTATTGAATTTGAAAGTGTAAATATAATAAGCGAGGTAACAGATGTCAAAAGTAAATAAAACAGTATCTGAGATGTTTCAGGAGTTAGAAAAAATTGTCGAGTGGTTTAGCTCGGAGGAAGTTGAGCTAGAAGAGTCGCTTGGTAAATATGAACAAGGTTTAGAAATTGTTCAAGAACTAGAAAAAAAGATTGCTAACGTAGACAAAAAGTTAAGAGTAATTCACGAAAAATTCGACAAAAGTAGTAAGTGATAATTGTAACTATTGCTACTCTTGTAGCTATGTTTTTAGGGTTCGTCAGCTTCATTGACGATGTGCCAAGAAAAATAGAGAGAAAGCACGCTCAAAAAACACGAGACTAAAAAGTGCTTTTGAAACATTCATAAGTTGAGCTGCAAACTAACAAAGTGATACAATAATGCTTATGAAAAAACTCATCAATAACCAGCAAGGAATATCCAATAGTTTAACGATTCCTCTGATCGGAATTGGCATTTTAACTTTTGCACTGCTGGCAACAACAATATTTTTATTTTTAGAACTTGATAAAGCCAAGAATAAACGAGACGAATTTGCAACAGCTGCAGTCGAGAAGGCTAGTGATAGTTATAAAAAAGGGATAGATGCTAAGTATTTTCAGAAAGAAAAGGAGCCATTTTTAGATTTTGATGGTCCAGAATTACTTGGCGGGATTACATTCAAATATCCAAAAACCTGGAGTGTACTTGTGAAGCAAAACGTATCAAGCACAGAACAAATTGATGCCTACCTGCATCCTAGCATAATACGATTTGATGAAGAGTCTTCTAGATCATATGCCTTGCGACTCCAGTTGCTCAAGACCACTTATAGTGAAGCCGTTAGCCCGTACCTAGGATTAGTACAAGAGGGTAAATTAAAGTCAAAAGCGGTCGTGTTTAACGGCGCAGAAGGACTCAGGCTAGATGGTCAGCTTTCAGAAGAAGATCGAGGTTCAATGATCATACTGCCAATTCGCGACAAGACGATGCTTTTTTGGACAGAAAGTCCAGATTTTGTAGATGACTTTAATACAATGCTAGAAACTTTCAAGTTCAATCCTTAACAATATTTTTTCTAAACATAATCACCATCGAACGATGATTATTTGCTAGACTAATAAAATGAGCGATGAGGGTCAAACTGGCATTTATAAATTGTTGTCGACTCTTACTTCACGATTGCAAGATCCACTTGTTGTCATAGCTGGGCAAGCCAGCCTAGATACTGATTTACCACAAGACCGATTGGAAAAAATCCAGAAAAGTGCAGACGAAATGCTCAATACTATTGACGACATAATGCTCTCAACTAGAATTATCAATAATAAAGCCGAAATAGTACCAAAAAGTTTTGATATCCGACGTTCGATAAAAAATGCTCAAGATGAACTTAAGGATTATCTGAAAAACAAGAAACATAGCATAGTTGTTAAAACTAACCGCAAGTTGCCACTCGCAATTGGAGATGAGTTCGCTAGTCAGATTTTAATTATTAATCTAATCAAACATTGCAGTGAGTTGATGAGTTCAGAAAGTGAGTTAACAATTAGCCTACGCATGACTGAGAATGAGCTCCAGTTGCTTGTCCGTAGTCGAGGTTTGAACATAAATCAAAACAGCCATAACAGGTCAATCAATACTCTGGGGACGATTAGACAGCCACTAACGGAGAGCATTTCAGTTGATGGGCTTAATCTATATCTCGCCAGTGAAATAGCTAAAAGGATGAGTGGTCGAGTCAAGTTCGTTCCAACTAGCACGGGCAGTTGCTATGCGTTGAGCTTGCCGACTAACGAACAGCTAAGGCTGCTGTAATGAAAAAGTTGTTATTGATCGATTCGAACCATGAGATGATTGAAATATATGCTAAGGGGTTGGTCGCGGCTGGTTTCGATGTGTCGGCAGCTAATAGTGCTCAATCGGCTCTTGATGTGCTTGACGAGCTCGATATCGAACTCGTCATCACCGAAATTGCCCTGCCTGAGCATAATGGATTAACGGTTATTTACGAGCTGATGAGCTATAGTGATTGGGCAAAAATTCCGATTATCGTTCTTAGTCGAATTCCAAAAAGCGATTTCAACTCACCTGACATCGTCTGGCAAAAGTTGAATGTTAAAAAATACCTGCACAAGTTAAAGGCTCGTCCAGCATGTGTCGCGATCGCAGTCAATGAGGTGCTGAGTGAAGACGATTAACACTCACGCAATTGTATTGCGTAGGATAAATTATGGTGAGGCTGATCGGATCATAACGGTGCTGAGTAGCGAGCTTGGCAAAGTTTCAGTGTTAGCAAAAGGTGTTCGCAAGTTAAAATCAAAATTAGCTGGCGGCATCGAACCTTTAGCTATCAACGAAATGACTTTGATTGAAGGCAAGAAGGATCTGTATACATTGCGATCGGCACGTATGGAAAGACAAATGCCAAACATCTTGAGTTCTATTGAGCGCAGCGATCAGGCCTTCAACGCTTTAAAGCAGATTAATAAGCTAGTCGAAGAAACCGAGGGTAAGGAATTTTATCAGTTGCTCAATATATATCTACAATCACTCAATTTAGGTTTAGAATTAAACATAGCTGAAACCTGGTGGATTTTGAGGCTTTTGAGCATTTTAGGCCACGAACCGAATTTAAAAACAGATGCCGAAGGTAATGATTTGAGACAAAATCAAAACTATGTCTTTAATCCTGAGGAGGGGACATTTAGCCCTACTGAGCTTGTAGCAGGCAAGATATTTAATTCTGATCACATAAAATTCTGGCGACTAGCCTTGCAGCTTCAACCAACCAAGCTTGTAGCAATTAAAAGCGGGAAAAGCTTAGCATCAGACTCAGCGGAACAGCTCCGTCTGTTTCAGGCTAATCAAACTTAACTTTAACTTACATCAGCTATCAGCTAAACTTAAATGTATATGAGTGCAACCTTAGAAAATCTGACCAGTCTGGCTAAGCGTCGGGGATTTATATACCAAGGTAGTGAGATCTACGGTGGCTTGGCTGGTACTTGGGATTACGGTCCGCTCGGTGTTCAGCTGAAGCGTAACTTGCAGAACCTATGGTGGAAGAAGTTTGTGGAGGATCGTTCCGATATGTACGGACTAGATTCAGCAATTTTGATGAATCCAAAAGTCTGGCAGGCGAGCGGCCATACTGGTGCTGGCTTTGCTGATCCACTAGTTGAAGATTTAGTTACTAAAAAGCGTTACCGAGCAGATCATTTGCTTGAAGAAAACGGTATCGAAGACGCCGAAGCCATGAGCTTTGATGAAATGAATCAGGTTATTATTGATAAAAGTATTAAAAGCCCAGACAAGAACCCTTTAAGTGAAGTTCGCAAATTTAATATGATGTTTGAAACTTCTGTTGGGCCGATTAAAAGTGACGATTCAATGGCCTATTTACGGCCAGAAACTGCCCAAGGTATGTTTGTTAACTTTAAAAATGTCGTTGATAGTTTTTACCCTGATATGCCGTTTGGTATTGCCCAGATTGGTAAGGCTTTTCGTAATGAAATCAGTCCACGAGAATTTATATTTCGAGTTCGTGAATTTGAGATTGCTGAGCTAGAGTACTTTATCGAGGAAAAGAACTGGGAGACGGAATTTGAAAATTGGATGAAGCGTTTTTACGATTGGTGCGAAAGTATTGGCCTTCAGAAATCAAAAATTCATGAGCTAGAAGTATCTGAGGCAGATCGGGCCCACTACAGTAAACGAACGGTTGATTTTGAGTACGAATTTGAATTCGGCACGAAAGAAATAGGTGCTGTTGCATACCGAACCGATTTTGATCTGAGCAATCACGCTAAAGAGAGTGGAGCCAAGCTAGAATACCGACCAAAAGGTGGCGGTGAGGCCTACACGCCGCACGTTATCGAACCAACCTTCGGTGTCGACCGTTCTTTGCTCGCAGTCCTTTCTGCGGCCTACAAAGAAGGGGATGACCGAGCTTGGCTAGCACTACCTGAAGTACTTGCACCAGTAAAAATGGCCGTAACACCACTGGCTCGCAACAAACCAGAGCTAGTCGCCAAAGCCCGCGAAGTCTACGAAAAACTACAGGCAAAGCACGGCAATGTCGAATGGAGCGCTGGCGGAAACATCGGTAAATTCTACGCCCGAAACGACGAAATCGGCACGCCAAAATGCGTAACAGTCGACTTCGATACTTTAGAAAATGACACAGTAACAGTTCGAGATCGCGACACAGCGGAACAAACTGTCATTCCAATCTCAGAACTAACCAATTAGCTCATTGATACGACTAGAAAGATGATCAGGGGGTGTGACCTCATCCAGTTTAAGTTTGCCAGTTTCCATATCATAAACTAGCATTTTGTGGTCACTCGACTCTATTAGTTCAACCTTCGGTCTCTCTATATACTGCATTAATGGCAAGGCTGACAAAGCTATAATTCTATCTATTCGTTTTTGTCTAGGATTATCGCTGGGGTATGTCGGCGGATCCAACTCGTCTGGCAAAAACTGCGAATTATTACTCACGCCTAGCGCTTCATTGGCGTTCTCGGTCGACAAGTTAGTATCACCAAGGAACCAATTAACTTCTCGTTCATCAATTATTCTTCTTAACTCTTTGGCTTGAGACTTGGCCATTTTAGGGCTGAGATGAGCAGTTAATATATTGATAGAATCTTCGCGTCCGGGCAATCGAACACGAGCAAAAATAGCCTTACGATCCGTCCATCTGCCAGCGTCTTTTAGGTCATATATTTCATATTCTTCAATTATTGTTCCGGGCTTGAATGCTAGGGCTATGCCCATCGGACCTCGAAAAATGTAATCGTTAGTTTCTGCGAATATTGCTGGCCCAAACGCATCGAGTTGTTCTAGATCATGCTTCCTAACCTCCTGCATTGCAAGAACATCAGGCTGGATTTTCATTAATTTATCTTTAAAAGAATTTAGATTAATACTTTGACCCAAAATAAGCTGGCCGTTGCCCAGATTTGCAGTCGCCATAGTCACTCGATCGATACCTGTTATATCTTCAGCTAATTCGCTAACACCTATCTGAGCACTGTACTCAACTTGTTCTAAAGTTTGGTCTGGTTCTTGTGGGACGTCACTAGAGGTTACGACGACGCTCATTGATAGGGCAGCAAGTGCGTATTTTATTTTCGTGCCGACACCGCCAGTCGGACGGTCTTGTTCTTCGACTTGACTGTCTGTTTCTTCTGGAAGTTGTTCTGGATGCTCCATATGATATACACATTATTAGATAATGTATTTAATATTATAACAAATATATATTATTTATTCCAATCAAAATACATATTTGGATTTCTTCATTCGCAAGATAACATATATTGAATAATATTATAATATTGTTATAATAGAAATATGATTAAAAGTATTCAAAAAGTTATTAAAGTTGGTTCAAGCGTGGCTGTAACTATCCCCGCCAAAGACGTAAAGAGGCTAGGGGTTATGGTTGGTGATGAAATTAATGTGACATTTGAGCCGGTCGCGTCGAAAAGTGTTGATGCCGACAAGCTTGAGCTGGTTCAAATGACGCAAAAATTAATTAAACGCCACAAGCAAGCATTAGATAGTCTTAATCAGCGATGATCCGAACGCTATCGGTCGACGATATAGAGCTAATCTACCTGCAAATAATTGATGCTAGTGGAGGATCGAATGGGACTCGTGATCGGGGACGACTCGAATCTGTGGTTGCGACTCAAACACAGTCCGTTTTTAGTGAAGAGCTGTTTCCTAGTATCTTTCAAAAAGCAGCTGCAATAACACGTGGAATTATCAGTGACCATCCATTCATTGATGGCAATAAGAGAACCGGAATTATGTCAGCCTTAATCTTACTTGAGCTAAATGGAATAAAAACAAAAATTGAAGATAAGAAACTCGAGGATTTTGCTGTAGATATAACAGTAAAAAACCTTTTGATTGAGCAGATTGCTTCGTGGCTGCAAAGTCATAGTGCTACACTAGATTAATGAGAATTTTTTATACCGATGGTAGCTGCAGTCCAAATCCTGGTCCTGGTGGCTGGTCGGTTATTGAAGGTGATAAACCTGTGGCTCTCGGGCATGCTAAAGACTCTACGAACATCCGTATGGAAGGTGAGGCACTGATTGCGGCCATGACATTAGCTGGTGGGGAGCCAGTCAAGATTAACACTGATAGCGAATTTTGGATAAACGTTTTCACCAAGTGGGCTCCGAGCTGGCAAGCCAAGGGCTGGAAAAAGAAGTCTGGCCCGATTAAGAACCTTGATCTTGTTCAAAAAGGCCTAGAAATATACCAGTCTTCGAAAGCTGAGCTTATATGGGTGAGGGCTCATGTTGGTACTGATGGTAACGAATTAGCTGATGAATGGGCTAACAGGGCCAGAGTAGAGAAGAAGAGCCTATAAAGTCTTGAACAGAGGTAGATTGTGGCGAATAGTGAGCTAAAAAAAGACGCAGATCAAGATTACGATGAAGGTTTCCATCCTGAACTGACACCAAGGCAAATGCTTGAGATGGGTATCTTTGGTGGTAATTACTTTGACGAAGAAAATATTAAAGAGTTTCCTAAAAGTTGGTTCGAAAATGCTAGATTGAGTTTCGGAAAAACCGATGCAACGTTAAATTATTTCGAAGTTAACGCCTCGCAAAGCTTGAAGCAGTGGCAAGAAAAAGGTTGGATATTCGACGAAGACCCAAGGGGCTGGGTCCAATGGTACTTCAGATATTACTTAGGTAGAAGATTGCCAAAAATCGATGAAATCCAGATAAAACGCTGGCGGCAAATGAAACGCCATATTGCTCAGGTAGAGAAAAACTGTCAGCCAGGCGATTTGTCTTGCCGGCGTCGGCAACGCCAAGCTCTGTTACACTGGGCCTATGATAGCCGGAAAATATGATAGATAAATTCTTTAAAGATAAAGATGGCAACTGGGTAATTGCCCAAACCCCAAACTGGCCATTTTGGGTTGGTTTTGTAGGAGCAATTGGTGCTAGGTTTACAGTTGGTGATGTACAATCAGTTTTTGAAATAGTTAAAATTATCGCTTTTATTTATTGGTCATACCTGGAAGTCTTCAAGGGAGACGCACCTTGGCGTCGTTTGCTCGGTGTAATCGTGGCTTATGTAATGATTAATGACTTAATCGATCTGATTAAATAATCATTCATTTTTGATTAACAAAGATAGCAAAAACGACCCCTACTACAAATAGGTGTCCAATAATCTCGCCTTGACCAAGCAGAATGGCTGTGAGAATCATAACGGTCAGTAATACTAGCATGGTAAGTCGCGTAGCCCAGTTTAATATCAATGACAATCCAATCAAAAGTTCCACTATACCAGCCATGATTATAAAATTACGATTCGTTAGTCCCATGAAGCTCAGAAAATTCCAATTGTAATTTGCTAAGAACTCTTGAGAAAGTGAAAGGTCGATGAGTTTTTCGCTAAAGGCTAATATTGATATACCGATACCTAGCGAAACTCGATAAAAGCTCAGTGCGTAATTAGGAAAGTTGTCAAAATCCGAATTATTCTTTTTAAATTTATAATCTAGTGACCATTTATCTGCAGTCGCTAGAAATAAATAACCAGCCATGCCTGCGTATTCTAGATGGTCAAGTGCAGCAACTATACTTACATTGATTGCGAAGGAAATGTAGGTAAAAAACAGCAATACGGCCGCTACTTTTATCCGATACCCGAGTGATAGTAAAATTACGATAATGCAAAAATTTAGAAAAACTATGCTCGAAAATATCGTTCCATCAGCCGCCAGATTAGGTGACAGTAGATCACTATTCACTAAATTTAAGATCAAAATTAATACTGCCAAATATCGTATCAATGGTGTTACAAATTGAACGTAATTTTTGAGCGACAGACTGATTTGCCGATTAAGTCCTGATTTATTCATGTAGCTATTTATCATCCATAAAGCAAATAGGCCAATTATAACCAGCAAGAAAATAATAAGTGATTCTGATAGTTTCGGATAAGAATGGCTAGGAGCGGGCACATCAACAAACCATTTGATGTGTGCAGAATATTTTAGTGCTTGTAACATTATAATCAGATGATTGTACAGGATTTCACGCCAGTAAGTAATATAGGTTATAATAAGCAGAATGAATAAATTGCTAAAAATATTAGATAAAAATCTTATCGAGATAACATTTTTCGTCAGTGCAGCTGCGGTTTGTGCCAGTATGATTTTGAGTCTAGCAGCCGGCCTTGAGCCCTGCACCCTGTGTTGGTATCAAAGAATATTGCTGTTTCCCGTACCTTTAATATTATTAGTTGGAGCGCTGCGGAAAGACAAATTCGTAATGACCTACATACTGCCGTTCCTTGTTTTAGGGTTGATTATTGCTGGCTACCACACTTTGCTTCAATGGGGATTTATCGAAGAGGCATTGAAAACCTGTTCTGCAACCGGCCCAGCTTGTGATGAGCCGGAAATAAAACTGCTTGGATTTCTTACTATTCCCTTTGGCTCCTTCCTGAGTTTTGCGACAGTAGCCGCACTGGCTATGCGGCAAATAGGCAATGTCAAAAATAAACTTGGCATAGCCAAAGACCAGGATAGACTGCTCGGCTACATGCTGCTAGCATTAGCACTCGGTACAGGCATTGCTTTTGTTCTAGTTCGACAATTCTTCAGTTAACTGATTAGTAATTTCTACAGCTTGATCGTGGTTTGAAATTTTGTTTTCAGCAAAGAGTTGTCGCAATTCATCTAGGACATCACTTAATTTTTCTTTGGGAAGGTCAGGATAGTTTTTTATAAGCCAATGCCCATCAACCCCTAAGTCCTTTTTGAGATCTGGCTGTTTTTCGGACCTTTTCTTTTTGTAAATATTATACATTTCCTCGATATGGCTCAGATCGGGCGTGGTTGTGTCTATCTCACCTGATGGGGTTTTACTCCAGGCAGCATGAGCATCGGCACGATGTAGCTCTAAAAGATCCTCGAAAGCCGGGTGAGACATGAAGGTTTTAGCTCTACCGGGACGCATTTCAGGTAGGTAGGCGATACTGAGGTGGTAATGGATCATCCAGTGGATGTCATCGATTAATTTGTTACTAAAGTTAAGGCGTTTTAGTATTTTCTGAGTGATTTTGGCACCTTCGGCAAAGTGTCGGTCAAAACGAATTCTGTCACCAGTTACCTCAGCAGGTTTGTAGGTTGGCGGTTTGCCGATATCATGCAGCAACGTCGCCCAAGCCAGCCTAGGAGTAACTTTATCTGGCAAGTAATTGACTGATAAGATTGAGTGTCGATAGACATCACCTTCGCTGTGATAGTGCTCCGGCTGAGGTGTTTCTTTGCCGGCCACTAGCTCTGGTAAGACAACGTCAAGAACGCCAAACAAATCTAAGTCCTGCAATGCCTCGTTGCGGTTAGGATCGATCAGCATGCGTGTTAGTTCAATTCGCAACCGATCAGTAGCTATTTTCTGAACTTCACCATTCGCAACCGAGCTCATTATGGCTTCAAAGGTTTGCTTGTCATATTTAAAACCTAGACGATTTTTGATCCTAATAGCTCGAACTATCCGCAATGGGTCTTCGTAGATGCGGATTTGTGGATCACCAATAAATCTAACGGTTTTTTTATCAAGATCCTCTAAGCCTCTCGGCAAATCAATCAAAAAGTCATTGATCGGATCGAGTGCCAAGGCATTTATCGTAAAATCTCGGCGCATGACATCGTCTTCCAGATATTTAAATTCTACCTTGGTTTGCGATCTGCCGAGGTGGGCACTGATATCTTTACGATAAGTAGTAATTTCAATTGGTCGTAATTGATCTTGGATTTTGATCTTTGTTCTTGTTACTCCGTAGGCCTGGGCTGGATCGGTGTGCTTAGGATTTTCGAACTGCTCAATAGCAATTAATTCTTGAGGCGAGGCGTTAGTAACAAGATCGTAGTCTTTTGGCTCGAAATCTAATAATAGGTCGCGAACTGCACCGCCAACAATATAAGCCTCAAAGCCTGCGGTCTGCAAAATTCGGGCTGCCTTTTCTGCTGCCATGTAGTCCAGTTCGGATGTCATACAGCTATTATACTAGCTACTTCTGTTAGAATGTAAACATGAGCGCTGTAATACTCCTATGGCTGATATTAGCCCTACTAATTATAATTGTTGGATATTTGATTTTTGGATCAAAAACCAAACAAGATAACGAATCTGTTGGACTGATAAAACAAGATCTAACCAACCTATCCCAGGGCTTAGACATGCTTAAGGACAGTTTGAATAAGGGTCTAAGCGATAACAACCAACAGATGCAGAGGAGCCTGTCCAGCCAACTACAGACTAGTTCTAGGTTGGTCGCAGATGTCACTCAGAGGTTAACTAAGCTCGATGAGACCAATAAACGGGTCATTAACGTGGCTGATGAGCTCAAAACCTTACAGAATGTTTTGAGCAATCCAAAGCAGCGAGGCGTGCTTGGCGAATATTATCTGCAGACAGTTCTAGAAAATGTTTTACCGACGACTAATTTTAAAATGCAGTACAAGTTTAAGGATGGGGAAATCGCTGATGCGGTAGTATTTTTAGATAAAGGCAAGATTATCCCAATTGATTCAAAATTTAGTCTAGAAAACTACAATCGTCTAATTGAATCAAATGATAAAGCTGAAAAAGAACGCTTAGCAAAGCAGATGAAATCCGACCTGAAACTACGGATAGATGAAACATCGAAATATATAAAGCCAGATGAAAACACGCTTGATATCGCTTTTATGTTTATACCAAGCGAGGCGATTTATTACGATTTAATAATTAACGAAGTCGGTGCCAGCCAGACTGTCTCAAGAGATTTAATCCAGTATGCTTTTAGGGATAAAAAAGTAATCATCGTTAGCCCGACTACGTTGCTGGCGTACCTGCAGACAGTCATGCAGGGCTTGCGTAGCTTAAAAATCGAGGAGCAGGCTAAGGATATTCAAAAACGAGTAGGACAGCTAGGAAGCCACATTGGACGTCACGAAGAACTAATGCATAAACTCGGCGGTAGTTTGGGCACAACTGTTAATCACTTTAACAGTGCTCATAAAGAGCTGAAGAAGATTGATAAAGACGTGGTTAGGATAGCTGAGACTAGCGAGGCTGTTGAACCGCTAATACTCGATAAGCCACAGGTTGACGAATAATCTCATTTCAGCTTGTGATTAAACTGATTTTGCTGAATAATAGCTCCTAATGTTTGTTTTAATAGCGATAATCTTACTGGCTGCCGCGTTTTATCTAATGACAGTGATAACTGAAGAGTTTTTCGTTCCGGCGATAGACATACTAGCAAAAAAACTTAAACTAACTAGCGATGCATCTGGAGCGACGTTGCTGGCTCTTGGTTCGAGTGCTCCAGAGTTCTTCACCTCCCTGATCGCTATCTTGGGACTAAGTGGTTCAGGGCACAGTGATATCGGTGCCGGAACGATTGTTGGCTCAGCAATATTTAACGTACTAGTTATTGTAGGTGCTTCGGCCATGTTTAAGGCAGTTAAATTGCGATGGCAACCAGTTATTAGAGATCAAATTTTTTACGTAGTATCTATAATTCTATTATTGATTGCTTTCCGAGATGGCAAGATCTATCTCTGGGAATCAATCTTCTTCGTGATTACGTATGCGATCTACGTAATCACAGTTATTAATTGGCGTAATTTCTTCCCGTATGATGAGCCAGAGGATGTATTGGAGCCCACGATTGAGCGAAAAGGTCTATATAAAGTGTCACATAAAGCTCTTTCTCTTATTTTGCCGAGTGTAGCGAGAAAACCTAAGCTAGTAGCGGTGACATTTTTTGGTTCAATATTATTAATTGCCGGGCTAAGCTGGGTGCTGGTTAGTCAGGTGCTCGTGATAGCCGAGACTCTAAATATTAATGCTACTTTCTTAGCTCTGACAGTACTTGCGGCAGGAACATCACTACCAGATTTGATTGGCTCGATTGTTGTGGCTAAAAAGGGCAGGGGTGACATGGCCGTTAGTAATGCAATTGGTTCAAACATCTTCGATATCTTGTTTTGTCTTGGGTTCCCTTGGCTATTAGTTCTGTCGTCAGGCAAAGAATACATAGAGGTTGGTACCGATAACCTAACTGCAAGCGTAATTCTGTTGTTCGCGACGGTAGTGTCTCTCACCTTCATGCTGATAGTTCGTAACTGGAAGATCGGTCACAAGTCCGGTCTAATACTCATTGGACTATATATTTGCTATGTTATCTATACTATATTCACAGTCGTTTTGTGATAAAATCTTAAGATAAGTGGAGAGACTATGAGAAATAAAGTAGCAGCGATTTGTTGGGCTGTCGCTAAGCATTGGAAAATTTCATTACCTGTACTTGCGATGATATTTATAGCTGGCGGTTTTAGCTACTTTAAATTATTGCCACGCGAGGGATTTCCTTCAATCCAATTCCCGCTAACAGTTGTTAATGTTACGAGCTTTGGCAATGATGCCAAAGCTCTAGATGAGCAAATCTCAGTCCCGATTTCTAAGAAATTAAGCGATAACTCTGGTGTTGATTCAGTTCAATTCACCGTTAGAGATAATTTTGCCACTGCCATTGTTGCCTTCAATCAGGATGTGGATCCGACAGACGGCACCAGAATAGTTAAAAAGGCCTTCGATGAACTAAAAGATAAGCCGACAAATTTAGAAATAGAGTACACGAGCGTCAAGCCAACTGCTTACCTGAACAAATATGACGCGCTTGTAGCGGTTTATGCAGAGGACGGGCAGACCGTTGAACAACAGCAAGAGGCAGCCAGTCGGGTAGCAGCCAATCTCGTTAATTTGAAACAAGTTAGAAGTGCTTCAGTAGAGGAACTAATTGCCGAGCAAACAAACCCAATTACTCAAGAAAAATCTAAACAACAGATCTACTTTAACAGTGTTGGTGTAAAAAAAGATGGCAAACTTAAGTTTTATCCTGCGATTACAGTTGGTGTAATTAAAAATAAAGACTACGACGTTATTACGCTATCTGATGCATTAAATCTTGCGATTGAAAAACAAGATAATTCAGTTGATGGGTTTGGACAGGTTGTTAGTGCCGATTTTGCTGATGGTGTAGAAAATCAAATTAGTAGCCTGCAATCAAACCTGCTAACCGGCATTGTAATAGTGATGATTGTGACCGCGCTCTTGATCGGCTTCAGGGCTAGTATTATTTCTGCAATTTTCATGGTTGGAGTTGTCTTCACCACAACCCTGATCTTCTACTTCATCGGCTACACTCTTAATACAATAACTCTGTTTGCTCTAGTGCTTACACTGGGTCTGTTTGTTGATGATGCCACGATAATGATCGAAGGCATAGATGCTGAGAGTAAGAAGTTCTTAAATCGTAAGTCAGTCTTAAAATCAGCTGGAAGTAAGGTCGCACTAGCGAGTCTTGCCGGCACCCTAACGACAGCACTAGTGTTTGCTCCACTAGTCTTTGTGAGCGGGATTCTTGGTGATTTCATCAAGCTAATGCCAGTCACAGTAATCATTTCGCTTCTTGTTAGTTACGTACTGGCAATTGTTTTGGTACCAGTCCTAGCACGATTCACCATATTGAGCCGCAATGCTAAGAATCATCGCCAGTTTGGACTACAGAAATTTGAAAGAAAAATCGCTAACGGGATTGCTGCGAGTATTCTGTGGATTAAGACTAAGCCAAAACTAGGTACGATCTGGCGTGATGCCATGTTTGTTCTGAGTATTGGTTTCGTGATTGCCGCCATATTACTTGCTAAAGATTTGAAATTTAACATTTTTCCACCGAGTCGAGATGCAGATCAAATCCGTGGCACGGTTAGCTTCGCACCAGGAACATCACTAAATCAGGCACAAGGGATCAACGATCAACTTAATAGCATAATCAGTGAGCAAATATCTGATTATTCACAAGGTGTTGTCTTTGGTGGCTTCAGTCAGCCGAACGAGAGAAGTTCGGATTTTGTGGTGCAACTTACTCCTGAAGAGGACAGATCGGGCGAACAAAAAGCCTCCGACATTATTAATCAGCTCGAACCAAAGTTGAGGCAAGAGATAGGCAGAGAGGGGAGTGTCAAATTAATTCAAGTTGATGCCGGGCCACCGGCTACAGAATTTCCGTTTATGGTTCAAATCAATGAGGAAGATACGACCAAGCTAAAGCAGCTATCGGAGGACGTAAGCAAGTTTTTGGATGGTAATACCGTCAATAAGCCAAACGGAGACGAAGTTAAGATTGCTGAGACCAAGATAGAATTTACAGATGGAATTACAAGAATAAATCAACAACGTGCTTTGCAGGTTTCTGCTAGATTCGATGATTCTGACACATCAGCACTAGTTTCGGCGACTCAGA
>JAGPDM010000036.1 GCA_018057585.1 Candidatus Saccharimonadota bacterium | reverse complement strand
GTGGCAGGAAGAAAGATTGGGAAGATTTTGCGAAAGCGACCAATAGAAGTAAGTTTGACTTTGACTTGCAGCTTGAATTTGCTTGGTTCGAACTAACCGGCGAGCCGCCCACTGGAGGAGCAAGAGGAGGGTCTGAATCTGCCGCGTTACCAAAGATAAAGGAAACGACAACTGTCGAAGCCGCGACTCTAGCAGTTTCCAAATATTATGAACGCCCGAACGCAGCGCTTGCTCACAACGAGGATAGAATCGCTGCCGCCGAACAGGTTTATAAACAACTCCACGATAACGTCGCCCCTGCCCCTGCCGCTGCCGCAACTGGAACTGATAGTGGTGGTTGTGGTGGCGGTGGAGCTGGAGTTAGTCTTGACGGCTTCTTCTTCCCGCTTGCGACAACTAAAGCCCAGTTGGCAGCCGGTGCCGAGGGTGCTACGTGGTGCATAAAAGCTACAACTAATTGTCATCACGATTACAAAGCAGCCGATATTCACGTAGCCTCTGGAACAGATGTAATAGCCGCTAAGCCCGGCAAGGTTGTTCACTTAAAAGACCAGGTGGGGGGTGTCGGCAGCAGAGTGGTGATAGTAGATGATCAGTATGTGTACTATTACACCCACATGATGGCGGGAAGTTTAACGGTCAGTGTCGGCCAACAAGTGGAAGGCGGCACAAAGCTAGGTCAGGTCGGGGAAAGCAAGCAGGCTGTTGGTACGGCACCACACCTACATTTCGATATGCTTCCAAACCCGCCATACACTAACAGAATGAGTTGTTCGAGCGCTAGTTGTACGCCGTATCCTTTTATTGATGTCCAGTCTATATTATATAAAGTATACGAAAAACTACCGTAGGAGGTTTAAGTGAATAGAAATAAGTACCTATTATTAGCCTCTGGGGTCATAGTCTTTATTATCACGTTTTTTATTGTTTCCATGCCAAGACTAACAATCACCGCCCCAAAAGGTGCTGAGGTTGAGGTAAGAAGCACAAAAGATAATAAATATAAGAAATTAGGCAGCTCTGGTAACGAGAAGTATTCCGCCTGGACGGAAGTCGATGTTTCTGTCCGAGTTACAAAAGATGAAAAGTCTAGCGTAAAATCTGCTAGACTCGAACGATTTAGGACAAAAACAATAACCATGTCTCTCGAGCCGCTAGCGATAAAAAAGTCTGCGACATCTTCGTTGCGAATACCAAGAGCACTTAAAGACCCTTATCTAGAAGGGGAGTTTATTTATGGCATAAATCCAAACACAAACGAGTTGAGCTTTGTTGACACGAAAGGTAGGGGCTCCCTAAAGTATAATTTTATTGGTCTACCAGGTGCAAAGAAGGTTTTTTGGGATGATTTAGACAACTATACTTACAGCTCGACAGACGGTAGGGTGATTTTTATAAAGAATGGTGAAAAATATGAGCCAAAAGACACGAGAGACCACCCTTATGCATTCTTTGACCTTGCAAAAGCCGTCAACTCAAACCTTACAGTGCTTTCTGATGGCTACGGGGTGTACAGCCTAGACGGCCAGGGCACGCTTAGCCAACTTCAAAAAATTAAAAAGGACAGCCCCGTAGAGCTGTTTGCATCTGGCAAGGACGTGGTTATTGCCACCGAGAATTTCGTCCCAACTAAGGACACGGACGACATAACAGAGGAGGTGGTCATATCAAAAAGCCTTGGTTACAGATTGAGGTTTGTCGAAAGTTCAAACAAATTATCTGAGCCAGTAAGGTTCGGAAACGTTCGCAACATTAACTCCGTGGCAACGATTAAAGACAATATATACCTTGCAAGCTCTAGTGGAATTAACTATTTCAACAAAACATCTGGCAAAACAGGCACGTTGAATTTAGGCTCCTTGCCTACTACTAACATAAATATTATTGATATAGGAGGCCGATTGCTTATGGTCAACGACCAGGGTGTATGGAGGTATGATTTTGAAAAACAGGCTTTCGATCTATTGACTGAGCTGGATGGCGGAGACTATGTTCTAGGTTCACTTGCGGCATCTAAAGATGACACGGTAATTTTTTCTACTCTCACGACTGAAGGTGGTGCAAGAATAGGTGCTACCTTCGTAATCAGCTTCTGATGTTATCGTTAGTGTTAGTGATATAGAAATCTTAACTGTAGAATTAAATAGATGATACAGTCTATAAAAATAGTTTCTTTTCGTAACCATAAAGAGCTCGGATTTAAATTCGACAACGATATTGTTCTGTTGGTGGGTGCTAATGCTCGCGGCAAAACTAATCTGCTTGAGGCTTTGCATGTTGGTGCCACCGGTACAGGCTTTAGGTCGGGTGATGGTGACCTAATAAATAACAGTTCTACAAATGCTAGTTTAAAAATCGAATCGACCACCGGCACACGCAAAGTCAAGCTCCAAAAAGAGCTTGATGGTTTAAGTCGTAGTTTTTTTATTGATGATCTGCAAATTAAAAACCGTAAGAAGTTTGAACAAGGGCTCCCGCTGGTTATTTTCGAGCCAGAGGACATGAGGATGCTAAGTGGCTCGCCTGACCTGCGTAGAGCTTGGTTGGATGGTTTATTGATCAGGCTCAGCGACAAATACTCGAAGCTGTTGGCTGGCTACACGAGAGCCTTAAGGCAGAGAAATCGACTCTTAAAAACCGGTGCTAGGAGCGAGGATCAATATTTCGTTTGGGAACTTAAGCTTAGTGAGTTTGGCAACCTGATAGTCGAACAAAGGAAATCTCTAATCTCTAAGATTAATCAACAAATATCTGAACTGTACCGGCAGATAAGTGGTGGCACAGAGGATCTTGAAGTAGTTTACGAAACTCCCGAAGGCTCGTACGCAGCCTGGTTAGCTGGAGCTTTGAGACTACGTAGAGATCACGATCAAAGACTCGGCCATACGACGCTCGGCCCTCACAGGGAAGATTTCACCGTGACCAGGAACTCTGCGCCGTTAATATCTACCGGCTCAAGAGGCGAGATAAGAAGTGCTGTTTTAGCCCTAAAGCTGTTCGAGGTCTACCAATTAGAACTAGCAACCAAGATCAAGCCAATCCTACTGCTTGATGACGTCCTAAGCGAGCTTGATAAAAGTCGCCAAAAAGCCTTACTGGACTCTTTAGTCGGTCATCAAACCTTTATTACAAGCACTGACGTTGACGATAGTATTACTAATAGTAGCAACCCTCAAATCGTAGAAATATAAGCGCGGTAGGGTAACTACAATATTAGCTTCTGAGTGGCATGATAATATGTAGATATTTGCTGGTTTTTTTACCAACAGGCCTTATAACGCATGGTGCTAACTTACCGCTAAACCCAAACTCTAGTTTGTCCCCAGGGAATATCTGCATCGCGTCAATCAAGTATTTAGCATTAAAATTCACTTGATCATCGCCAACTATCTCTTCGACTTCTGCTACTGAAGTATTGTCTCCGACCTGTGCCGCGACTGAGCTCAACGTGACCTGTTTCTCGCCTGAGTCTGTCTTCAAAGACACACTTCCGCCAGTGTCTCGTGCAAACAGGCTTGCGACTTTGGTTATTCTCAAAAGCTCTTTTGATCCGATCGTAAATTTGGTCGAATTGGTCTCTGGTATAAGTTGTTTATAGTCCGGATAGTTACCGTCAATCAATCGCGAAACCAACTCTCTTTCACCAGCAACAAATTTTATTTGTCCTTCATCGATAAATATTTCAACAGGCTCATCGTCTCTTATTAATCGTTGTAATTCTAACAAGCTCTTGGCTGGAGCTATTATTTTCTGATCTTCAGAAGATGGTTTATCTATTAATAAAACCTTCTCTGCGAGGCGATAGCTATCGGTCGCAGCCATAGTAAGGTTCTGTTTATCAATCGCAACTAAAACCCCAGTTAGGATTGGTCGTGTCTCGTCCGTAGAAGCAGCTCCTGCAACCTGAGATATAGCCTCCTTAAGATCTCTTCCAAGAAGACTTACCGATCCCGGACCTTCGATATCTGGTATTGATGGGAATTCATCTGCGCCAATGCCGTATATCTTGGAACTATAATTACCAGATCTAACGTGTAGTGTATTTCCTTCGCTATAAAGCTCAACTGTATCTGATGGTAGATTTTGAACAAACTCGCTTAAGAGCCTGGCTGGAATGGTTATGTCGCCCTCTTCCTCGACTTTAGCACCGATGTTTTCGCTAATAGCTAGTTCGAGGTTTGTTGCCGCAATCAAGAGACGGTTGTTACTGCAGCGCAACAACACGTTGGCAATTATCGGTAGGCTGCTGTTTCTACCAGCAATACGACCAGCAGACAAAAGTGCTGAATTTAGATTTTCTTGCGTTACTTGAACTCTCACTTCTTAGACCCCCTCGTCTGGGATAAGTATGCAGTAACTGCTTAAACTTTCCCACTTATTTATTATTAATCTTTTATAAGTTAACTCAGTAATAGTAGTAACAATAGCTCCTGTGTAAACTGTGTAGAAATCACGAACAACAGATGTAAAAGATATACCAAACGATCCACTTCTGTATGTGGCTAAGCATGTTGGTTGGTGTTCATAAGCTGTGAACAACCGACCATTTATGAACAGACGAGTTTTTTTAAAAATATATAAACAATACTTATAAACAGCATTAGGTTGGTTTATGAACAGCTTATACATAGAGCTTTTCTCTCAATTCTTGGACTTGATCGCGCAGCAATCCATCCAATCTAACCGCTTTAGTTATCTTATCGACAGAATGCATAGCAGTGGTGTGGTCTTTACGGCCAACCGATCTAGCAATGAGAGGGAAGCTTAAATGAAGCTCTGTTCTCATTAAATACATTGCAATTTGTCTTGGTAGAACAATGGCTTTATCTCGTTTAGGTCCTTGGATTTCATCGGTGTTTATCTGGAAGAATCGTGCCGTTTTTTCAACGACCTGCTTCGGCGTAACGCGTTTTGGTAAACGCGGCATGTCGCCTAGAAGTGCAGAGACAACATCCGGTACTGGGTCTAGGTTGCGCAGCTCGCACTGGGCTAAGACGCGATTAAGAGCACCTTCTAGCTCGCGGACATTTGTCTGGAAATGAGAGGCTAATAATTCGACAGTCTCCTTTGGTAGTGCTACTCCTCTTTCAGCTGCCTTGGTAAGCAGTATCGCACAGCGGGTTTCAAATTCTGGCGCTTGAATATCAATCGTCATACCCCATTCAAAGCGACTTCGTAGCCTGTCTTGCAGGGTAGGTATCTCGTGAGGCGGGCGATCAGAAGACAGGATAATTTGTTTGTTTGATTGATGTAGGTCGTTAAAAGTATGGAAGAATTCTTCCTGCGTTTTCTCTTTACCGGCTATAAACTGGATATCATCAACGATCAGAACGTCGGCTTTGCGATATAGCTCAGAGAATTTTTTCTTCCGCCGAATATGGTCGAGGAATTCGTTCAAAAAAGTCTCAGTTGTGACATAAACGACCCGCATGCTGGGATGATTTTTCCTAATCTCGGAGCCTAGTGCTTGAATAAGGTGGGTTTTACCTAATCCAACGCCCCCATAAACGAACAAAGGATTGTATTTACTACCAGGATCGGTTGATATTGCCTGGCAAGCCGCATAAGCTAACTCGTTACTAGATCCGACAATATAATTGTCAAAAGTATACTTTTCGTTCAATCTGCTCGGCATTTTGCCGGTTGATTGAAGCTGTCTAGGTTCGTTGCTCGACTGTGTCTGTATATTGACGGTACTAGTTGCAGTCGAAGACTGGTTATCCGACGACGATATCTTGTAGGCAACTTCCTTGACTGGATAGCCCTGCCGGTTGAGAATATCTCGAATTTCTTTATCGAACTTATCTTCAAACTGTTTTTTGGCAAACACGTTGACCACACCAATAGTGAAGCTGTCATCCTCATAGTCCAGTAAGTAGGTCGATTTGAACCAAGTATTAAACACCCCCTTAGAGTGAGTTACCTCAATTTCACCAAGCACGGTCTGCCATATAGTATCTAGCTCCAAGTCGGTCCCTTCCTTTTGTCGTCTTCTATCAAACAGTATACGGAAAAATAATAGTTTTCCACAACCATAATCTTTTATAATATTTTTATGAACGCAAAACAGGCCCTAAAGAGTAGAGTTATACACATGGTCAAAACTACCCCTGTTAGAGTTGTGGAGAAATATTTAACTTGTGTGGAAAGAAAAGTTATTACAACACAAGGGACGGGCGGCAATCTCTATCTTATGAGACAAAATATTGACCCCTGTCGAAAAACTTAGTAAACTTAGTCAACTATGCCAAAGAGGACATTTCAACCTAAAGTGCGTCACCGCAAACGAGTTCATGGCTTCATGAAGCGAGTATCTAGTAAGGCCGGAATGGCTGTTGTTAAAAGACGCCGCTTAAAAGGTCGCGCCAGACTAACTCACTAAACCGATTATTTGTTAGACATGATAAATCGAGCCAATCGTTTCAATAATAGAAACGAACTTTTGAGCGTTCTAAGGAAGGGCAAAAACGTTCGAGCCGAAGGCTTCAGCGTTCGCTCAAAACCAAGCAACCAGCCAAAGGTTGCAGTCGTGGTCAGTAAAAAAGTCTCTAAACAAGCAGTTACCCGAAACCGTATCCGTCGGCGTTTATTTGAAGTAGTTCACCAGCAGATCAAAGATAGTGGTATTAAAAACAGCGTGGTGATTATTGTTCATGAAGCCACATTAGCGGATAGGGGCTTTGCCAATCTGACAAACCAATTATCCAAAGTCATAAAATAGCAAATCAAGTCCTGTTGGCTTGTAAAAATCTGTGTTAATCTTAAAGATAAAGTTCTATTAGATTAGGAGGCAAACTGTGAGAGAATTTCTACGAGCTATACTGACCCAGCCACTTTTTAATCTTTTGATAGTTCTCTATGCGCTGATTCCAGGCAACGACTTCGGGGTAGCGATAATTATATTTACAGTGATTATTAGGCTGATGCTTTGGCCGCTACTCAAAAAACAGCTCCACCAACAGAAAGCCATGAAGGAGCTCCAGCCGGAAATTTCCAAGATAAAGCAACGATCGAAGGGCGACAAACAGAAGGAAGCCCAGGCGATGATGGAGCTTTATAAAGAACGTGAGATAAATCCGTTAGGTTCACTCGGTGTAGTCTTATTACAATTTCCAATTCTGATTGCTTTGTTCTTGATGTTGCGAGGCGTTGTTGCCGATCACACAACCGTCGCTAAGTTAAGTTATGACTTCGTGAAACAGCTTGGAGCGGTCGCAGATATAATTGCCAAGCCGGCAGAGTTTAAGCCGTACCTACTAGGTGTGGTTGATCTGAGCAGAGCAGCTTATACGAAAACAACCGGCATATATTGGCCGGC
>JAGPDM010000035.1 GCA_018057585.1 Candidatus Saccharimonadota bacterium | reverse complement strand
CTATAACTGCTATAACTTCTGGTTGTCTCACTTTCATCTAGTATAGCAAATATATTCAATTAAACACCAGCTTGGAAATATATTTAGCGGTTTAATTGAGTGAAACTGCGTCGTCGGGCAGGCGGAAGAGGCCTTCATCTAAGCGCTTTTGGTCTAGGTAGTGACTGACGAAACCGATGCTTCTTGGAATGACAAATAATGCGTTGAAGAAATCGATGTCGATTAATTGCTGCAAGTCTTCGGTTAAGTAGCCTTCTTCTTGAGCCAAGATATCCAAAGCAAGAGCGGCAATGTAACCATCGATGTTAAGAATTAGATTGGATTTCTTCTCTGTTGTGATGGCTTCGACTGACCTAGCATAATCAAGATGTGGATGGTCGGCTAGTTTATTAGCAATCTCTTCTATCGCTTTTGTGCGTGGGTCAGGTAGGCCGATACGGTACTTTTTATGACCAATACCAAGGATGAATTTACGTTGCTTAGCGTAGCCTTCGACGTGGTCTTTCGGATCAAGCTTCTCGCTAGCACCCTTGAACCACTCCCCCGCCGCACCATTAACTGCGCCACCAAAACGAGGGCCGATTGTAAGTAGTCCAGCCGCTAGCGAATCAACTAGATTTTTACCAGCCCGAGCAGTAACGATTGTATTTAGCGCACCAGAAACTTGCGGCCCGTGATCAATGCTTAGCTGGAAGACTGTTCTGACAAACTCGATAGTTAGTTCGGATTTTGGTTGGCGACCGAGTAAACCGCTAACGACCTGCTTTATAAAGTCTCCTTCTGAGGTCCAGTCTGATAAGGTCTTGCCGACAAAGGCGTAGCCATCTTCCTGCTCGGAAGATATTGTGCTACTGAACAAGCTAGGCTTCCTGCCCAACAAATCGGTATCAATTGCACCTTTTTCTACTTCTTCTTTTGGCATATCATTTATTAGTTTAACAAATTCGGTCATATCGCTGGCAACTTGGGCGCCGGCTTCGGCTAGAGCCTCTCGCTTAGCCGTGGCAGTTTCGTTTTGCAATCTAGCTAGCGCCTTGGCGTGGCCGAATTGGATTTCCTCGTCAAAACTTTCGCCGACGACACCGGCTATGTAGGCAATAACTGGCTTAGTGATCTGGCCGTTATCCATCAGCTCGGCAAGTTCGTATTCATCGTGGCCACCAAGCTCACCGTAGTAAACAATAAATTTAGTTTGGTCATCAGCCTCAGATGCTAGGAAGGCATCTCTTGGGCTGGTGGTTGGGAATCTATCGCCGCCAAAACAGATGGCAAAACTCAAATGATGCCCGCCGCGTGCAACAATAGTTATGATTTCGTTAACCATCCCACCAGATGCCGAAAGTACGGCGGCACCGCCTGGAATGTGTAATTCTTTTTCACTGAATTGTCGCCAATCAATACCACCAACAACGCCGAGCTTGAAAACGCCAGGAACCATCATACCAACACCTGCTGTACCTATAAGTGTCTTGCCAGATTTCTGGTATTTATTATATAAATCAATCGCAAACTCTTCTGGAACGTCCTCTGCAAAAATGTGGCCACCAGAGGCATCGGGAAAAGTATCGAAGAATTCTTGAGTAGAAAAGTAAGCTCGTCTGCCGGAGTTGATGTTGAACATCCAGCTAGCTTTGACGTGTTTGGCGGCTGCTTCGGTTGATTTAAAACAAGGTATTAAGATCTCTTTTTTGCCCCAGAAGTACTTTTGGAACTTATTTCCAGCCGTCACGATACCGACGATGCTCGGCGTGTCGTGCCCAGAGAAATAATCGTAATCAAGCGCGCTTTGGATTGCTGGGCGGTAATTACCGAGCACTAGAATGTTACGTGAACCAGAACGGATTTTAGCAAGGTTTAGCATTATTTATCTCCTTCCTCTATGTATTCCAGCCCGTAATTGATCGCCTCCGTTATAACGCCCTCGGAACCAGCAATACTGCCAAAAAGATCCTGTTCTTTTAGAAACTTCTCCATCTTAGCAAGGCCCTCTTTTTCGTTTGGGCCACCACGGCGGACAAAGACTTTTATATTTTGCTGGTGCATCTCCTCGGCTATGTCACCAATTGCCTGCATCGTGCCGGCAAAAGTCTTTAACACGTCTGTGAAATTCGCAACAGTGCCGGCTACAACAAGAGCTTTTTTGGGAGCTTTAGATTTAAGCATCAGCGACAAAACTTCACGTACATAGAGATAACTTTCTTCTGGGGTTGGGCCACCACTAAATTCGCCGTAATTACCAACCAGTTTGCCCTTGCCGTGGTTACTGGCCTCATCAGCGATAGTGATAGAAGCACCGCCACCATTTAGGACTAACCAGATTGCGCCGTCAGGGTTTAGTACTCGCAGGCTTAGTGCCGAAGGCGTATTGTCGTTCTGCTTCGCGACACTAATTTCCTCAGGGGTTTTCTTGCGTGCGTCGACGACGTCATCGCCGCTCCAGTTTTTGGCAAAGTATTCGCCGGCCGAATCAGCCAAGACTGCAGCATCAAGTAGTGTCACTTTTTGATCCTGAATTACAATCGGGTTTATCTCAACGAGACTTAGATGCTCTTTATCCATATGATCGATGATTCCAGCAAGCAGGTCGTCAGCTATTGGGGTTTTATTTTCTTCCTGAGCGTATATGAATTGCTGCATAGACTCAGGATTATCCTCTACATCCACCCCGCCATCTGGTGAGTAGCTAACCTGCATGCCTTCGCGAGTTCGCTCAATCGAAAGATAATGCTCCTCTGAATCTTCGTGTGGCAACATTTCTTCAGCAATAAACTGTGCGAAGCCCCTTTCTGCAAGCTCATTGACAGCAGTTTCAGCTTCCGTCTTTGTGACGTTTAGCCTAATTAGACCCTGCTTGCCACGCTTTTTAATGCCCTGATCGACTTTAATTATGTACTTCTTATCGGCATCGAGATTGTTTATATCATCAGATAACGAATCAAGCCTCAAGCTCACGCCTTGGTAGTCATTAATCAGAATAGATTTTGCTCTAAATTCGCTTAGTTTGACTCTAGCCATATCTTAAGTAGTATCTAGTATTTAGCATTTACTATCAAGCCTTAATCGTTCTGAATCCAAGGCTATTTTAAACCTGATTTTGCTTAATGAACGAATAAGCCTCGATCTCATACAGACACACAGTCTTGAATTTTGAGGTTTTATGAGCGTGTCCGTCTGTTACATAGTTAAAACCCATAGCAAGATAGTATTGCTTAAGCTTTTCATTGCTAGACAGCACATCTAATCGAATATATCTACGTTTGTTCGCTATAACGAGCTTGGCACACATCAGTAATATCTTTTTTCCAGTATTATCGCCCGAAGCTAGTTTGGTCGTGGCGATTTTGTGCACGTACCCTGCCAGATCATCATCGGACCAATTGTCATCCGTCCAGGCTAGCCGAAAAGTTCCAATAGCTTTGCTTGCATCATAAACCAGATAAGTATCATCTGATTGAATACCTTCTAAAGTTCGTTGTTTTAGATCTCTGTTCCAGATTTGTAGTCCGTTTTGTATCTGCTTATCAATTCCCTCGTTTAAAATATCTAGAACTAAACCTAAATCAGATATGTGTGCTTTCTTGAAAGTTAAGTCAGAGCTCATAAATTAGATAGTAGCACCTAGCTCGGTCTAGCCATAGGTTGACAGCTCTTGTAATGAGGCATAAATTATTTACTATGATTAGTAGAATCAACAGTCAGCAAATGATGATGCCAAACGGGATGTCCTGCTAGCTGTTTAGCGTCATAAAATGATAAATCTACCGGCTAGCAGAGCCGGTTTTTTTAATACAAGAAATTCTAAGGAGACAAAATGCCAATACGATTAGATAAAAACCTACCAGCCTATAAGGTACTAGAAGACGACGGAGTATTCGTGATGGATGTTGACCGAGCCGATACTCAAGATGTCCGTCCAATTCGGATTGGCATTCTTAACCTGATGCCCAACAAAGAAGACACTGAAGCTCAGCTACTAGGCATGATCGGTGACACGCCACTGCAAATCGAGCCAGTCTTGATCCGGACCGAATCCTACACGTCTAAACACGTTGACCCGGCCCACCTAGACAAATTTTATGTAACATTTGGTAATGTTAAAGAGCAAGGACTGGATGGGCTGATCATCACCGGTAGCCCAATCGAACTAATGGAATTTGAAGAGGTCGCATACTGGAAAGAGTTGGAAAAGATAATTGATTGGGCAAAAGAAAATGTAGCCTCTAGCCTATTCCTTTGTTGGGCCGCACAAGCTTGCTTGTATAAATACTACAAGACGCCAAAGTATAAGTTACCAGAGAAGCTGATTGGAGTTTTTCGACACGAAGTAGTTACGCGTGACGCACTAACCCGTGGCATGGATGATGAATATTGGGTGCCTCATGGTCGTAATACCGAAACCAGGCTAGAAGATATCGAGAATAATCCAGAGCTCGAACTGCTAGTGAGTTCCGAGGTTGCTGGTGTTCATCTAGTCGCCAATAAAGACCGCTCGATGGTTTTCCAGTTCGGACATCCGGAGTACTTACCAGACACTTTAAAAAATGAGTATTTGCGAGATAAAGATAAGGCTGAGTATAAGTTAAACCCACCGCGTAACTACTTTGCAGATAATGATGATAGCAATCAGCCTAAAGTAAACTGGCGAGCAAATGCAGCGATCTTTTACCGCAATTGGGTCAATCATGTCTATCAGACGACACCATTCGATCTAGAAACAGGTGAATTTAATTCACCTAAAAGTGATTAGCTTGAGATTACTTTAGGTCGTTTCGCAGGACGTAAACGTTGGTTTTGCGTAGTGCAAAACCAAGTTTCTGGTACAAATGATTAGCAGCGACTCTTGATGGGCGGCTAGTCAGCTCAACCGTATTACAGTCTTTGCTCCAGGCCCAATCAAGCGCAGCACCAATGATTTTTTTACCGAGGCCACCCCCACGTACATTGCTGTCGACGACGAACTCGTCGATCCGTGCTTCCCGCTTGGCTAGCTTCATTAGTATATTGACAACTAAAACACCAACTATCTCGTTATCGTCTTCACGGGCAACCATGATTGCTTTCACGCTGCTTTTAACTATTGCTTCGACATCAGTTCTTATATCTTCTGCCGAAAGATCCTTACCCCTTAGCTGGGTCATAAGTTCGGCTATTTGTTCTAAATCTTCTTCACTTGGATTAATGAGCTTTTCAATTGTCATGCAGGCAATTCCTTTATCATTATTATCTCATCACTATAGCTGTTTTTTCGGAAAAGTGCATTAGGAATTTTACCAACCTGTTTGAAGCCATGTTTTTCGTAGAGCCCAATGGCTGGTTTGTTCTCAGCAAAGGCTGTCAATGTGATTAATTTTATGTCTTCTAAAAAGTCCTGTGCGTGGATAATTGCAATTTCGATTAAGCTGTCGCCGATACCTTCGCCCCTGTATTGCTCTAGTATTGATATGCCAAAGCTAGCAACGTGTCGACTACGAGCTCTTGATTTGGTTTCCAAGCTTACACCGCTTGCACCGACTATATTACCTTCAATTTCAGCAACAATGTAGCTAGCTCTCCTTAGCGAGCCATCAGATAAAACTGATGATAGGAATTTTGACTCAAATTCTAAGGTTACATCATCTTCTGGGCTAAAGCTTATGTATGTATCTTCCTGTGCAATTTCGTTAATAAAGTCTGTTAATTGTTGCAGATCGTCCCATTTAGCCCAGCGGATTATGCAGGTTTTGCCAGATTTTGTTGCAAATGTTTTGTGGACTTTGCCGGTCTTAAATTCCATGGCTACATTCTACCCTATTTGGCAATATGGCGTTAGCCGTCAATCATCTGTAGAATAGTGCTTATGGCTGTTAATTTTAGAGATCAGGAAGAGAATATAACGGAGGCAAGAGCCGGTCTTCTCAAGGTAAAGTATTTCGATCTCAGAGGTCAAAATACTACATTGCTAGAAAATGTGCTCGATCCTAAAGAAATGCGAGCCCTCAAGATTGCACCGCTTGAACGTACGCCGACACATCTGATATTTGCCTTCACGGTTGAAACCAATAAATCGACTATCGAAAAGATCAAAACTACTTTCACTAATTATGTTATAGATACTAAGCTAGTCAGTCGGACAGGCTTGGAAGATCTACTTGATCGTTACGATCCGCCAATTATAAAGAAGGATACCAACGTAATCGTCGCCGACGCTGGTGCTAGCGAGAACTTCATTGAAACCAGCCGCCAAATTCAGGAAAAGTTACCAAAAGAAGTTTTTGCATTTTTGATCAAACAAGCTTACATGCTCGGTGCTTCAGATATCCACATCGAACCAGGCAAGCGAGCTGTCAGAATCCGCTTCCGTATCGATGGCGGGCTGCATGTAATTGCTATGCTTGACCACGAGCGATTCCGCTACGTTATGGGTGATATTGCTGCCCGCAGCGGTGTCAGTAACGGTGTTTGGTCGCCACAATCTGGTCGTCTTAGCCAAGAGTTTATAGATCAGAATGGCAAGGCAAGCACGATCAACATGCGTGTCGAGACCGTGCCTACCATGTACGGACAAGACGTGGTTGTCCGTCTGTTTACCTACGATGATTCGCTCAAAACCATAGATAATCTTGGCTTATCCGAGAGGGAAAGGGCTAAGCTTGATGCCGTTATCGACCACCCGCACGGCATGGTTCTAGTCGTTGGACCGACTGGCTCAGGTAAATCTACCACTCTATATTCAATTCTCAATCAGCTAAATACAACTGATCGTAAAATTGTCACTTTAGAAGACCCGGTTGAATATGAAATTGACGGCATCACCCAGGTGCCAGTTTTCACTGACGAAAAGGATAGCTTCGCTGAGAAGCTTCGAGCCGTCATGCGCGAAGACCCTGACATAATCATGGTCGGCGAAATCCGTGATATCGATACCGCTCAAACTGCCTTGCAGGCTGCACTGACAGGCCACTTAGTCCTAGCGACATTTCATGCATCATCAGCCGGTGCAGCACTGAGCCGTTTGATGGACATGATTGGTCAGAACCCGCTCATGGCTTCAGCTGTGCGTCTTGTTATGGCCCAACGGTTAGTACGCAAAATTAAGCCAGACTCCTCCGAGGAGTACGAGCCAAAACCTCACGTTAAAAAGGTCGTTGATGAAGCTTTAGCTGCCCTACCCGAGGCCGATCGGCCAGATATGGATAAGTTTAAATACTTTAGAGCTAAGTCTGGCGAAGGTTATGAGATACCATATAAAGGAAGAATGATGATCCTGGAGCAACTAGTGATGACGCCAGACATGGAGAGATTAATTGGATCAGGTGCTTTAGAAGTCACCACCAGAGTCATCCAAGAGCTAGCTATTAAAGAAGGCATGCATACGATGCTACAAGACGGGCTGCTCAAAGCCTATCAGGGACACACCACTGTCGAGGAAGTTTTCCGAGTCACCTAATGTTGCCAAGACTTCATTTTGCGTGTTTACATATTCAATTGATCTGTTGAGCTATAGTTAGTACAATATTTGTACGCTGTTAACCAGCAGTTAAATATTGGGGCGTCGCCAAGTGGTAAGGCACTGGCTTTTGGTGCCAGCATTCGGGGGTTCGAATCCCTCCGCCCCAGCCA
>JAGPDM010000034.1 GCA_018057585.1 Candidatus Saccharimonadota bacterium | reverse complement strand
GCCTACGGCCATTTCGGCAGTAGTGAATACCCGTGGGAGGCGACTACGTCATAGCCCTATGGCCATTGTCGCTCGATTATAATATGCCAGAAACTCAACACGCATTGGACTTCCATCTACAATCTTTTAATAACTACTGTCCGTTAGCAGAGGGTTTGCAGTCTGTGTTTGCAGACGATGATGGGAGATTGACTGAACTTCAAGACACAGTTGACGCTGCACTAACTGGGCAAGACAAGCCTGCTTTAGTGGTTGTTAGGCATGAACTTAATATGATAATTGGAGCTACAAGGTTAGTGTCCGCAGACCCTGTGTTATTAGAGCCATTTGAAAGAACAAGGAAGAGAATTGGAAGAGTTAAAGACAGGGAGTCTGATAAGTGGCCCGTTGACGGTAAGCTATGTGTGGCAGCTCTCGACTCGTTAATTAGATGGTCACCAGTTAAATTCGATTTTGCAGACAGTGCTACGATATATCAACGACAATTAGATGCTTTGAACGGTACCGCTATAGCTCTTGATTATCTAGAAACTGACGAACGACGGAAAAATGGTGACCTTCATGAAGTTCATCAACACAGAAAAGCCTTCAGAGCATTGATAGTAGCACCACTCGTGATGGCTGCAAGCTTTGGATTGACTGATGAAAGCCACCAGAGTGAGCTCGCTTTTCTTAAGAGTGCAAATGACGTGCTTGGGCCATTAGTAGATAGTCAAAGGCCCCGTAAAGAATTATTAAGTTTAGCAAAGAATAATTCCGGAGAAATACGGACAATACGACAATACTTGGATGATAAAACTGAAGCTCTCCAAATTGGTGGCTAGAGAAGTCCCGATTAAAAACCTTCTAGCTAAGGCTCGTTAATCAATATTTTTTTCTTTGACTAAATAGATTGAGGGTAGTGAAACCAGCGTGATTACACCTTTAACTAGTATGTTTGTTAGTACAATTGACCAGATGACAGTAATTGGCAGTTGTCCGTAAAAAGCGATAAAAGCGAAAATAATACTATCGATTGGTATGGAGGTGCTGTTGCTGAAAAGCACCCTCATCCATTGGTATTTGGTGGTGATTTTATTTACAAAGAAACTGTAACTTTCGGTATCAATTAGCTCACTGATAACCTCGGCAATAATGCTGGCGAAAACAATCTGCCAGAGTGGACCAAGGACATCGGCAAACTGCGATTGCAATGGCCAGCTATTGTCGGCTGGAAGCCAGACTAAGAAGGCGAAGAAGCAAGCCATGATTAGATTGATGCTAGCTGCGATCAGGATTACTTTCTGGGCAACTGATTTGCCGAGATTTTTGTGAATCATATCGCGCAAAGTAAAGGTGAATGGGTAGATAAAAGTACCACCATCGATTGCTAAAGTACCTAAAAATGGCAGGCTGATTGCCGCAATTTTTAAGCTGCCGACATCCGCTAAGATTTGAGCACCGATATAGCCAGCAATTGAAACTATTGCTACTGTAGAAATTGTTTGCTTTTGCATAGCTTAAAATTTTACCATGAGTATATGAATTCACAATCAATTGTCGACGAGCTAGAGGCTAAAGCTGATTTTAATAGGGCTGAGAATAGTCAACGGTTCTTTAAGACTTCGGATGGCCAGTATGGAGAGGGAGATATTTTTATTGGGGTCAATATGCCAGATCAGCGAATAATTGCCAAAAAATATAAAGAACTCAGATTTCCAGAACTGAAAGAGCTATTCCTGAGCCCCGTTCACGAGCACAGGATGACGGCTAATTTGATTCTTCTCTATAAAGAGCTCAATCAGGAAGTCTACGAGTTCTATTTAGATATTTTAAAAAATTACACCACTTCGCAGATCGCGCCAAGTTTTGGTGTGATTGGACCCAGAAGTGGTGTCGACAACTGGGATTTAGTAGATGCTTCTACTCACAAAATTATTGGAAAATATATAGGCCATAATGGGCCTAGTCAGGTCTTGTACGACTTGGCTGCAAGTAGTCAATTGTGGCAAAACAGATCAGCCATAGTCTCAACCTGGTGGCTAATAGCTAAACGTAATCGGCTTGATGAGACGTTTGAATTAGCGGAAATCTTTCTTACCCATAAACATGATTTAATGCACAAAGCGACTGGTTGGATGTTACGAGAAGCGGGTAAAAAAGACGAGCTGAGATTAAGGCAGTTTATTGATGAGAATATCGCTCTTATACCAAGAACAATGCTGCGTTACTCGATCGAAAGGCTAGACGCTCGAGATCGTAAGAAATACTTAAGTATTAAGGTATAATTAGCCAATGATAATCAAATCTGCCAATAACAGCTACTCAACTAGTCACAGGCTGTCTGCTACATGTCTAGAAGAGCTCATAATAAATTAAAATGACAAAAATTAAGAATACAAAAGAAGTGAAGAGTAAATCTTCCGAGCAGATAGTCTTCATCAGTTTTTTGACAAATATATCTGATATTCTACTTAACTTAATTGTTGGGATAATTACAGGAAGTGTTTCGGTTCTGGCGCAATCTTTACAAGGTTTAGCTGATCTGACTACTAGCGGAACACTAATACTAGGCGTGCGGCGCTCAAAACAACGTGCCAATGAGGATTATCCATTCGGATACGGTAGGGAAGTTTTCTTTTGGGTACTAATCAGTGCAATGTTTATGTTGGTTGTAACTGGGGGAGCATCGATATTTCTTGGAGTAAACCGAATTCTAAACCCTAAGATGCTAAGCGATAGCTGGCTGGCTGTCGGAGCGCTTATTGTTGCAACCTTCACTAACGGCTACGCGTTCTCACTAAGTTACAAAGGGCTTAAGAAAAGCGATAGGAGGTCTAATATTCTAGATGGAATAATGAACTCTAGCTTACTCGAACTAAAAGCAGCTTTCCTGATAGACGGAGCTGGTCTGCTCGCAGCCTTACTAGGTCTTCTGGCTGTAATCGCTTCCAAGATCATTGGCAGTAGCATATTCGATGCTATCGGTAGCATCATGGTAGGTGTGGTTATGATTGTTTTCGCAGTACTACTAATAAAAGATGTGAAGAACTTTCTAGTTGGTAAATCGGCCAGTTTGAGAAGTAAGAACCAAATAATTATGGCAGCAAAATCGGTCGACGGCGTGCAGGATGTGCTCGATCTAAGGACAATGTATCTTGGTTCTGCGCGGCTACTCGTCATAATTGAGCTTCACATCGATGAGCGATTGAAAACTAAGTCAATAGAATTACTGACAGATGAAGTGAAACACGCAATTAAGAGTAATGTTCCAAGAGTTGAACTAGTTCAGGTCGAGGTTGAAACTCCAGATGACGAGCTAGTCTAACAGATGTCAGTCATGAGTATAAAATGTATTCAAGTGAGCTATTCGTGATTGATCCGCTAGTAATTCTGACCTTTGTTGTCAGCCTGTTTGCTAGCGTGCTTAGTGGCATCATGGGTGCTGGCGGCGGCCTTATAATAGGGCCATATATGTTGCTAATAGGACTTCCTCCAACAGAGGCGGTCGCTACTCCAAAACTAGCAGGTCTTGGGCTTGGTGCTGGGAGTATTGCAAAATTCCACCGAGGGAAGAAAATAGATTGGCGTACAGTAGTGATTTTGCTGCCTCTAACAATAGTCACTAGTGTTGTCGGCTCGCTACTTCTGGTTGAGCTCGAACCCGTTTTCATCAAGCCGATTGTCGTAGCTATAACCCTTATCATGGTTATTGTTATGTTTTTCGACAAAGACTCAGGTCTAGTAAGCCGTAAAACTTCGCTTAAGACCACGATAATAGGAGGCTTCATCTACTTTTTCATCGATACGATCAGGGCTATGGTAGGATCTGGGGTCAGCACAATCAACATGGCCGTACTAATGAAGTTTTTCGGTTTAGATGCAGTCACAGCTAATGCGGTTAAAAGGGTAGTTACATTCCCAGCACTACTGATTTCGATGGCAATATATACCTACAAGGATTTAATAATTTGGGATCAAGGAATAGCCTTGCTCCTCGGCACCGTCATCGGAGGCTACATTGGTGCGGGTCTAGCCATCAAAAAGGGCAATCTATTTGTAAAAAGACTATTTTTGGTAGGGGTTGGCTTGATGGGAGTCAGTTTGTTATTTTTTAATTAATCACAAACTATCCTATCCCTTAGCGACATATTTACAGATTAATATTAGCTTTTAATGTATTATGTTTGATATGAATAATAATCCAAAAATCGTAACCATTGGCGGCGGAACTGGCAGTTTTAATATACTTAAAGGTCTAAAAACATTGACTCCAAATATTACTGCCATAATTAGCATGGTTGATGATGGCGGCAGTACGGGGCAATTGCGTGATGATCTCGGGGTCTTACCCCCAGGCGATATTAGACAAGCCTTGGTTGCACTGAGCAGGTCATCTGATCTTATGAGAGAACTGTTTAATTACCGGTTTGAAGACGGTGGATCCTTCGCGGGGCATTCCTTTGGCAATGTATTTATATCAACCATGGAGAAGGTGACTGGTAATTTTACTGAAGCGGTTGAAGCAACTAGTAAGGTTTTGAACATCAAAGGCAAAGTTGTACCTGTAACTTTAGAAAACACCCGACTAGTGCTCAAATTTAATGACGGCAAAGAGGTTGAGGGCGAACATTGGGTGGATGAGCTGCCGTTTCCAGAAGGAGAACGACCAGACGTATATTTGCGACCTAGTTCTAAAATAAATCCAGATGCGGCAGAGGCGATAAAACAGGCCGATGTGATCGTGATTGCACCGGGCACCTTGCATGCCTCACTAATACCGAATTTCCAAGTTGAGGGCATGAAAGAGGCGCTTGCAGAGAGTCACGCTAAGATTATATACATCTGTAATTTAGTTACTAACGCTGGTCAGACGGATGGCTATAGAGTTGATGATTTCGCATCAGAGATCGAAAGATTTGCAGGCAAGATTCTGGACTATGTTTTTTATAATACTGAGCAGCCATCACAAGATTTACTCGATAAATATACGAATGCTAAGGATTATGGGGTCGAAATTGATCAAGCTAATCTAGACCAGGCCAGTTACAAGGCAATTGGTGGTAATTTTATTGCAGAGCCAGACGGAGCCGACAGTAAAGGACGGATGTTCATTAGGCATGATGCCAAAGCCATAACAGCTTTAGTTGATAGAATTGCCAATGGCGAACAGTTATGAGCACATTAGTTCTGCTCGATCTCGATCGAACCGCTTTCAAAACAGATCTCCATTTCAGCGATTTTTGTAGCTTGATCGCCGAGGAATTTGGCATTAGCGCCGACCAACTCAAGGAGAGAGAGCACAAACTTACTAAAAAGCCTGGTCCCTATAGTCCAATCGACGACATAAGGTATAACGAGTCAATAAACGTCGATTCAAATGAGGTGTTAACTGTAGTAAGTAAGAAGCTACAAGATAAAGCTACTAATTATTTATTTGACGATGTTTTAGATTTTTTTGAATGGAGCAAGCAAAAGGGTAATCCAATTGTCTTAATTACGGTTGGTACTCACGAGTATCAGACTCATAAGCAGCAACTGATTAGAGATTTGAGTGACTTACCAATAATCATCACAAGAGATACGAAAGCCAATGAGCTAAAGAACCGACTAAGCTTTATTGAAGGTGATGGCGTCCTGCTAACGGGTGACGATTTTAGTATAAAAGCCGATCGAGCCATGTTAATAGATGATCGTTCCGGAACTTTTGCAGATACAGACGTAATGCCAAGCGACAAACGTCTCGAACTGATTAGGATTAGAAGGAAGGGTGTCGAATACTACGAGGATCCAACGCCTAAAGGAATAAGAGAAATCGAAAAACTAACCGATTTAATTAAGTAATTAAAAATATATTTCAGGTCGAAAATAGCTAAATAGTGTTGCAATAAAGTTATACACACAAGATGCAACGTTAAATATTTAGTTATCCACATTTGTGTGGATAACTAAATATTAACCCTATATGCATACTTGTCAGTGGGTTGTCGTGGGTATATAGTGGGTCGCAGTGGGTAAGATAAGCAAAACAAAGTTATCACTCAAAAACAAAAACCACGTACCAATAACAAGTAAGGGCATATGGCAACAACGGATTATTTCGAGCGAAAGCTAGACGATAAGAATCGGCTGACTATTCCAGCCGAGCTCCGTGCTGAATTCGAAGGGGGAGAAGTGGTTCTCACTCGAGGGTTTGGTAAGTATATCCATATGTACAACGTAAATGTTTGGGAAGACCAAGTTGAACCAGCTCTAAAAGGCGATATCTTGGACGAACAAACAGCAGATCTCAATGTCCGTTTCCGAATGGGTAGAGCTGTAACCGACATGGACGCCAAACAAGGGCGGATCACGATCGAACAGCATTTACTCAACTACGCCGGTATCGGCAAAGAGATAATCGCAGTCAGGGCCGGTAATTACTGGAGACTCATGAGCCCGGACAGCGACACCAAATAGTTAATCAATAAGATTTGCACATTAAAAACTGAATAAGAATTAGACAACAAAATACAAAAGTATTAGTTGCAACTAATTGATTCATTAATATCGAGGGTACCGTTCTGGTAGTTGGCAAGTGGTCGAAGGAAAGAATAATTTATTGTTCAAACCACTCAAAACACCTTAGTACCTGTTTGTTAAATCAAACAACTCAAAAAACTCCACCTCACACATAAGTCTCTTGACTCTAAAGGCGTCTCAATCTTTACAGAGGGAAGACGCCATCATGGAAATTAAGACGAGCTTAAAAATTCGTCACCACAACAACTCCATGAACACTAGTGCGATCTTTGCACTAGTAAACAAAAACAAAAACAATCGCAAAAACAAACAGCTGGCTACCAGGTCGGTGTTCTCGATAGAAAAATAACATGTTTTTACCAAACGTGTTGCCCTAAGATGGGCAGTAGGTTTGGTGATGACAAAAATAAACAATAAACACCAAAATAAACACCATCACCCGGTACTGCTCGAATCTGTTATCGAGCTGCTTAAACCCCAAGAAGGCGAGTCATATTTAGATATGACGGCTGGATACGGTGGCCACGCAGCAGAGATAATTGAATTAATCGGTAGCACTGGCACAGCGAGCTTAATTGATCGCGATGCCTTTGCGGTTCAAGAACTAGAAAAGAAATTTGCTGGTTCAAGAAGCGTCGAAATAATTCATTCAGATTACGAGAAAGCAGCGTCAGACTTAGTCGGACGAGGCAAACAGTACGATATGGTGCTCGCCGATTTAGGCGTGTCGTCACCGCACCTTGATATGCCCGAAAGAGGGTTTAGTTTTAAAAGCAATGGTCCTTTGGACATGCGTATGGATCAGCAACAAACTACCACAGCTGCTGATTTGATTAAGACGCTAACAGAGGAAGAGCTAGCAGATGTGCTTAAAAAATACGGCGAAGAGCCGCAGAATAAGCGCATTGCAAGAGAGTTAAAGTTACTAGATAATCTGGAAACAACAGATGATCTAGTGAAGTTTTTAACTGAAGAATTTGGCGAGTACAAAGCCAGATCTGTAATGCCGAAGGTTTTTCAAGCGCTGCGAATCGCAGTTAATGATGAACTGGGGCAACTCGAGCGAACATTAAGCTTACTGCCAAGTCTTATCAAAAAAGACGGCCGCATAGC
>JAGPDM010000006.1 GCA_018057585.1 Candidatus Saccharimonadota bacterium | reverse complement strand
GCCACTTTTGTTTTTGATCTTTGTTACTGTGACGTTTCCGATTTCTTCAATGTTTTTAACGTGGGTTCCCCCGCAAGGAATACCGAATTCGCCAGGATAAACTACTACTCTGGATGGTTTATTGGTTGGGATGTTTTGTGGCACGTTTCGGCAAATTTTAGCCATGTCATCAACTGACATGAACTGAATCTCGTTTTGACCGCCAGCTTCAGTCAGCTGATCTAAAGCACTGTTGAGACTATCAATCGTCTCCTGCCTATTGTCCGGACTGTAATTACCTTCATAGTCTACAAAGCTTTGATGAGGGAAATGAGCCGCTTTGACCGCCAGCCAGTCTGGAGATATTTTTGAAACTGCCATGTCGACTAAATGTCCGGCCGAGTGCAATCTGGTGTTTAATTTACGCCTAGCTTGATCGACAATACAGTTAACTTTATCGCCAACTGAAAATGCCTCCGTTTCAAACTGACCATAATGATGCACGACTCCATCTGCGTCAAGCCGAACGCTAGAAACATTAAAATCCTTGCCAGCTGATGAGATTTTGCCAGTATCATAATCTTGACCACCGCCCTTCGCATAAAGGCAGGTTTGATCAAGTACGACATCGTACAGATCTTCAGATTTTTCTACTACTACAACGACGGCTTCGCAGTCAGTGACATCAAAATCATTCATATAAAGTAGCTCTGTTGACATTTATAGTCTCCCTAGTTTAAAAGTTGTAGATGCTTCGTGACCTTTTTTAGTTCGGCAGATCTGCCGCTTGTTACGATGCAGAATATCTCTTGATCTTCCAGAGGCTGGCTGGCAGTCTGCTCGATTTGCTCCTTTGACGTACCGACGGTCATTGCTTGGGTAAATGTGTTTACAACAAAGCCGTTTTGTTTAAATTTATTATGGAGCTTAAGTAGATCCTTGCTATTGCTAGCTCTAAAGATGATTGTCGCATAGTGTGAGATGACCGTATCTAGCTGTTTGTCAGAATCTTCATAGGCGACGTAATCGGCCTTTTTTAGAATGTTATCATGCATTTTAGCGCCAACTAGCCCGTTAGTGGCGTGAGCGATGGCGTTCATGAGTTTGGGGATTTCTATTGATTCGTTAACAACAACCACAAATTGATAGTCGGAATCATCTGGCAGTTTATCTACGGTCTTATGGACTTGCTGATTATTCTTCTTCGGCGTGAAGTCTATTTCTGGGTAGATGGCCTTAGTTGTTTCGCTGGTCTCTCTACGCAGCTGTGGAAAAGGCACACCTTCACGTGCGGACACGCCTTCGAACATCCAGAAGAATCTTTCTGAGTGGCCCCAGCCACAAGCTGGCGGCATGCCGTATTCGAGCATTTCGACGAAATCGATATCTAGCATCTGAGCTTCGTCATCGCCATCTTCGCGCATGTCCTGCTGCTGCTTAAACCTATTTAACTGGTCGACTGGATCGTTCAGCTCTGAGTAGCCGTTACCCATCTCGGTACCAGCAATAACTGGGTGGAAACGCTGAGTCACCCGAGCGTCTTCTGGGTCTTGTTTTGCCAATGGGGAGATCTCGACCGGCTCGTGCACCAGCCAGAACGGTCCGGCCGACTCTCTACGAATAATTTTCCAAACATTATCTAAGGCTCTAGTTGCAGTTATATCCCCTTCAATTTTAACTTCGTTAGTTTTCAATATTTCCTTGAGCTGTTCTAGATCGGGATTGAAGACATCAACATTGAATCTATCTTTCATTATATCGGCGTATTCTATTTGCGGCCAGTCTTGGTCAAGATTAACCTCAAAACCATTTACGTTCTCGAACTGCAACCTGCCCCAAGTTGCTAGCGCTACTTCTTTCATCATGCGCTCGTAGAGCTTGATTCCATCCTGATAGTTATCATAAGCGGCGTAGCTTTCCATAGCGACGTGCTCTGGCAAATGCTCGTCAGAATAATTTTCGTTTCGAAAGCGTGGACCAATATCAAAGACTTTGTCGTAGCCTCCACCAATCAACCTCTTAAGTGGCAATTCATGGCTGATCCTAAGATAGAAATGCTCGTCCAATGCGTCCATATGGGTCTCGAATGGTTTTGCATCAGCCCCGCCAGTTGTGTGTTCTAGGATCGGAGTATTTATTTCGATGAAGCCTTCATTATTAAGAAAATCCCTCGTGGCTTTCCAGAAATTCGCTCTTCTAATAAACCGATTTTTTACGTCCGCATTTGTTACTGTATCCAGATATCTACGACGTAAACGAGTTTCTTTATCTGCTAGGCCTGTCCAGTTATCTGGGATTGTCCTAATGGCCTTCGTTAAAATCCGGACGGAATCGACCTCAACAGAGACCTGTCCAGTTTTGGTTTTACCAACTCTGCCTGATGCTTCGATAAAATCGCCTCGTCCAAGTAGGTCTAAATGCTCAAAAGCGAACTTCCCGGCTTCGACATCTCCCTTCAGTGCATCTGAGCGAATCAATAGCTGGGTACTAGCGCCGCCATCCATAAGATCGAAAAACTTTAGTTTGCCGTGTCCGCGCATAGCCATGATTCGTCCAGCGATTATAACCTGCTTGCCTTCATTGCCCTCGAAATCTTCTACGAATGATTTAATTTCCGTATCCCGATGGCTCTTCGCCGGATACGGCTCGTAGCCTAGCTCGCGTATTTTAGCTAGTTTTTCTAGTCGTTCGTTTCTGTATTCTTGTAATGTTGCCATATCGTCCTTCTATTAAACCAAAATCCCGCTGTTATGCGTAGCGGGATTTTTTTATTTCGTTAAATCCCAGTGCTTATTCTATCTTTTTGACCTTGTATTTTTTGGCGCCGGCTGGCAGATTAATTGTCACTTCCTCGCCTTCTTTTTTATCAAGTAGTGCTTGGCCGATTGGAGACTGATCGCTGATTTTACGCTCGGCCGGATTGGCTTCAATCGACCCGACGAGGTGGTAAGAAGCAGTTTTGCCATCGGCGATTAGTGTTACCATACTGCCTACCCCAACCGAAGTTCTCTTTTGATTTTTAATCACATCGGAGTTCTTTAAAATATAGTCGATTTCTTGGACGCGCTTTTCTAAATCTTGTTGCTCTCTCTTAGCGGAATCAAACTCAGCATTTTCACTTAAGTCGCCAAAACTCCTAGCAACCGACAATCTATTAGCTACTTCACCTCGCTGGCTAATCAGCAGATCTTTCTCAGCTTCTAGCTCAGCTTTTCCTTCTTTTGTGATTTGTATAGTCTTTTGCATAGCGCGAGTATTCTAACAAGCCTAGAGCTCGGAAGCAATGGTGATTTCTACTTAAAGTATTGTTCAAAAACCGAAGCTGCAACAGGACCTAAGTATTTTCCACTACTACGACCATTTTCTATCATGGCAACCACTAGAATTTCTGGATCATCGTACGGAGCATTTGCGGCTATCCAAACATGTGGCTCTTTGCTTTCTGACCTCGTAACAGTTTCGGCCGTACCTGTCTTGGCACCGACTTTGACTGGAACATTTCTAAAGTTAGAAGCACCGACTGTCCCGTACTCAACGGCTTCCTTCATGCCTTCTCGGACTATGTTGAGATATTTCTGTTCAATCCCAACATTACCAACAACCTCAGTTCTGCCGATGGCTAAGTGCGGTTTCAATACCTTGCCACCATTGACTATGGCTGACTGGGCTACCGCAAGCTGCATCGGTGAAACCTGCATGTTGCCTTGGCCAATTGCAATGTTATACGAATCACCAGTGAACCAGCCTGTTCCTAGATACTTTTTGTTCCAATTTGGATCCGGTACAACACCGGGATTCTCACCCGGAAGATCAATCCCAGTTTTCTTTCCAAAGCCAAATTTACGATAATAGGCCGGTAAACGATAAGGGCCGAGTCCTTTTATCGCACCGTTACCACCCCCCAGAGTATAGAAAAAAACATTTGAACTTTTGGCAATGGCTTGGCGGATCTTAATCGGCCCATTAACGCCGCCTTCAAAGTTTGAAAAAGAAATTGCATCAGCTGGATTATATTTGTTAACCAAGGTAATCTTGCCCTGATCAACAATCACAGTGTCTTCTGTTATTACCTTTTCTTGCAAAGCAGCCGAAGCTACTAGAGGCTTTGTCGAGGAACCAGTTGGGTAACCGCTGCTTATCGCTCTATTAAATAGTGGGGTTGAGGGATCAGAAGTGAATTTCTTAAAGTCGCTCTCGCTAATGCCGCCAGCAAAGATATTGTTGTCATAGCTAGGAAGAGACACCATTGCCAAGACCTCGCCAGTCTTAGGATTTATGACAACAGCGCTAGCAACTTTACCACCTGATAAATCCATTTGTTGTTGCAGTTTTGATTCCAAATTTTTTTGTAAATCTAAATCAATTGATAGTTTTAAGTCTTTGCCTGGCTTGCTTGGGTTATTGGCGAGGACCCTGATCGGTCGTCCCTCAGCGTCAACTTCGGTACGCTTACCCCCGTTAATCCCGCGTAAAGTTGAATCATAAAATTGTTCAATACCAGCTTGCCCAACGAAATCTATTGGCAGAATATCTTCTCGACTTTTTACGTCTGACTCGCTAGCTCTACCCACATAACCTAATATCGTGCCTAGTGCTGCGTCCTTTTTATACTTCCGAACCGGTATAGTGTCTAGGCTAAAGCCGGTTAGTTTTGGCAAGATTAAATCAATCTTAATGGCTTCTTCCTGGCTTAACTTTCCATCTACCAAGATTGGCAAGATACTATCTAGACCTTGTGATTCTGTTATATTCTTGATGTCTTTGACCGAAGTCTTAGTAATTGCACTGATCTGCTGATACTGATTTTGGCGTTCCGATTCCTTTCTAGGCAACAGATACGGGCTTACTGCTAATTGAAAGCTGGCCGAGTTATCAGCTAGAATCTTACCGTTTCTATCTATTATTTTGCCCCTAGGAGCGAAAGTAACATTGTCTCGGATTCTGTTTCCATCAGCCCTATTGGCAAACTGTTGCCCTTTGACTAACTGTAGCGAGGTAAGCTGTAAAACGAATATGACAAAGATCAAAGAGACAAAGGCCACTAGACCAGCTAACGAACTGCGCTTTTCTTTGACAGTAAGCCTCGATTTACTGAGCCAACCGGGTGTAAGAGATATGCTCCAACTTTCGGCTTGTTTTACTTTTGTTTTTTTTAGCTCCAGAAGATTTTCAGTGAAATCATTTTTAAACGGATTCTTACTCATATTTTAACCTAGATTGGGTTAGCGTGAAGATGATCATTGCAACGATTGTATTAATTACTAAGAATAAGAAATACATGTACATTTTGGCAGGCGAAGCTTGTGAAACTAGACCAGGAAGCTGTAACACTATTAAAACCAGCATTAAAAATACAGTTCTAATCCAAGACAGAGACCAGATTACGTTTTGAGCTAGATACATCGAAATGATACCGATAAGCAGGCCAAATGCCGCTCCTAAAACTGGTGATGAATTACTAAAGATTGATAATGCATATCCTAAAAAGGTTCCAATCAGAGGTAAAGAACTGTTGGGCAAATAGGCTATTAGTGCAAAAAATATAATCCAGGCAAATTGTAGATTCACGGCATAAACCTGGTATCGATTAAATACTATTGATTGAATAAGTACTGCGACAACTAAAATCATGAAGCTGCTAACCCTATTAAAATCCGTCATCTGATTACTACCTGCAAACTGTTAACTTGATTAACTAAAAACGGTATCGCAACTTGGACTTTCTGAAAGACATCATCTGAACCATTGATTACACCAATGGTTCTGCCGACTGGCAGACCACTAGCGATGTTAATGTTTGAAACTCCTGTAGTGATCAATTGACCTTCGGTAATTTGAACATCGGGTAAGACTCTATCGATATACGGCCCGTTAATACCGCCTTTTAAAACTCCTCTTTCTTTATTATCGATAGCCACATCTAGTCTAAAGTCCTGATCCTGAATCAATGATACCGTTGATTCTTTGCTTCGCAACGACTGGACTGTACCAATCACCACGCCTTGAGCCATAACGGCATTATTTAATTTAACCCCATCACTCTCGCCCTTATCAATGATTACTGATCTATTAAATAAATCTGAGGATCGTGCAGTAATTGAAGCCGACAACAGTGAGTCTCCGTACTTTTTGTTTAATTTCAGGTCATCTCGTAACTGTTGATTATCAGACTTGAGACGATCAACTTCGGCCTCGTTTGTTAACTCTGCCACTTGCCTATCAGACAATACGATACCACCTAGGCTACCCACTAATCCTCGCACCTGTCGTTCGATCGGTTGTAAAAAACCGGTAAATACTACAACGATTAGAACAAGACTTAGAATTATATATCTGGCACCGTCCTTCATGACTGTACGCCAGTTTTAACTAGAATTTCACGTAAATCCTCTAGTCTATCTGTAACCACCCCACAACCCTCGACTACTGCCGACAGTGCGTTCTTTGGTACTCTAACCCGGAGCTTAGTTTCTTGCTCCACAAGCTCTTCTAGACCAGCTAGCTGCGACCCGCCACCTACTAGAACTAATCCATCTTCCGCGATATCAGCGGCAAGCTCGGGTGGTGACTCTTCGAGAGTTATTTTAATTGCTTCTATAATTGGACGTACCTGCTTACTTAACATTGAACGCAAATTATCGCTGCTAAATTTAACTTCTTCAGGCAAACCCGATACCAAATTCCGACCTCTCACTGTCATCTTCTTGGGTTCGTCGCTAGGAAATACTCGTCCGATGGTTATCTTTATTGATTCAGCAGTAGCTTCACCAATCTGTAAATTATATTCATCACGAGCAAACTGCATTATGCTCTCTGTAATTTCGTCGCCAGCGATCCTAAGGCTTCTTGATACAACAATTCCACCAAGGGAGAGTACCGCGACCTCTGTTGTCCCGCCGCCAATATCAACGATTAGACTGCCTCTGGCGTCTTGGACAGGCATGTGCACACCCATGGCTGCAGCCATGGGTTCTTCAATTAGGTAGACCTTTCTCGCACCGGCACCTCTGGCGGCTTGCTCGACAGCTCTCTTCTCTACTTCGGTCACACCACTCGGCAGACCGATTACAACTCTTGGATGCGGCCAGAAAACTTTGTGCTCTTGCTGAACCTTATCCAAAAAATACTGCAACATGTGCTCAGTAATCTCGTAATTGCTAACAACACCGTCGACCAGTGGTCTCGCTGCTTGCATGCCAGCCGGGGTTCTGCCGATCATTGCCTTGGCCTTTTCACCGATGGCTACAATCTGCTTTGTCTTGCGGTTGATCGCCACAACTGATGGCTCATTTATGACAATTCCTTTGCCCTTGATATAAACTAGCGTATTGGCGGTGCCGAGATCGATACCGATATCATGTGTGAATCTTAGTTTTAGTTCTTTAAAAGTCATATCTTATAGTTTACGTTGAGGAGCACCCGATAGCCAACCTTAAGCGATGTTTTCTGTGAGCTTTTCTATCAAATCATCAAAGCCATGCAACGAGGTCGCGCCATTCAGACGTTCTGTTAGCTCGTGTTGATCGGCCTGGCAGCTTCTGTTGCTAATTACCACCCGATAAGGCACTCCTATGAGATCTGAATCGGCAAGCTTAACACCGGCTCGCTCATCACGATCATCAAGCATCACATCGAGATTAGATCCTTTTAATTTTTCGTACATAGATTCAGCGGTCTGACGAACGTCGTCGCTGTCTCCTAGCTGGACGATGATAACCTTAGCTGGAGCGATATTTTCTGGCCAAACTAAGCCTTTATCATCTGACATAAGTTCGGTAATAACGCCCATCGTCCTGGCTGGACCAAGCCCATAGCTCCCCATAAATACTGATTTCTGCTGCCCAGTTTCATCGCTATACTTCAAGCCGATAGCATCAGAATACTTTGTACCCAGTGTAAAAATATTGCCGACTTCGGCAGCTTTAAAAACTTGGTACTGTTTACCAGATTCTGGATGATAATCACCGTCTTTTGCATCCTTAATATCATAAAATCGCTCTGGTGTTGGTATATCACGACCAAAGTTAACATTAATGGTGTGGTAATTGGTCTTATTGGCACCAACCTCAAAATTCCTACGACCCTGCATGGAATCATCTAAGTAAATTTCAACATCATCCGGCAAGCCAATTATTCCCGCGTAGCCAACTTCAGCACCGGTCGTCTTTCTGACTGTCTGTTCGCTGGCTAGTTGCAACCCTTGGTACCCACTAGCTTCTTCAAGCTTTAGGACGTTGACATCATAGCCACCACGAACAGCCGCCGCTACAACCACACCATTAGGCGATTCAAACAACATGGTCTTGGTCGTCTGATCAATTTCTAATTCTAATAATTTCGCTAACTTCTCAACACCAATCACACCCCTAGCTTCTATCTCCTGTAGTTCTTTTTCGACAACATCTGAATCATCGATTTCCGGAGCTCTACTTGGTGCAATCTCTAAATTATAGTATAAATCCTCGTCAGCAACGGCAAAAACCAAATCCTCTCCAGCATCACAACGAGTCTGGAATTCATGACTATACTTTGAAAAACTTCCACCACTAGCTAATGTAAAAAATGTTTGCTCAGAGATACCTAGCCTTTCAAATATTCTCCTGTAAGCCTTTGCAATATCATCATAAATTACTTGGTGTTGCTCTTTATCCTTTGAGAAGGTATAGAGATCCTTCATTATGAATTCGCGAGTCCTCATGATGCCACTCTTCGAGCGAACTTCATTTCTGAATTTATTCTGGAATTGGTAGATCGAGTGTGGCAAATCTTTATGAGACTTAACAATACCACTCATTATTTTAGTGATTTGTTCCTCGTGAGTATTGGCGAATCCAATCTCAGCCCCGCTCTGCAAGCTAGACTTGAACCAGACATCAACAACATCATCCGACCAGCGTCCAGAAGCCTTCCATTGTTCGGGCGACTGCAGGCTAGTCATAAAGACCTCCTGCCCACCAACCGCGTCCATCTCGTCACGAATTATCGAAATTATGTTATTTAAAACCTTAAGACCTAGAGGCAAGAATACGTAGGCACCAGCCATTTCTTTATAAATATAACCGGCCTTAATTAAAAGCTGAGCGTTCTTAGAAACTTCGTCTCTTGGCGCATCACGTGAGGTTTTGCTCATCAATCTACTTAATCTCATTTTCCGCTCCTTATATCAGTTACATACTACCATAGAGCACTAATCGTAGTGAAAAATAGTAGATAAAAGGCAATACCATTTTTTAAACTATGTAGCATGATTGAAGGCCAAATTGACTCAGTCTTTTCGTAAAGATAGCACAGCATCATTCCTAGTGCGAAAGTATCGAGTGCAACATTTATTTGGCCGTGTATCAGCCCGAAAAAGATACTCGATACTACTGCTGCTCCAAAAAACCCTAGCTGCTTTCGGAAACCACGGAATACAAAACCACGGAATATCAGCTCTTCAGCGATCGGTGCGATGACAAGCAGAGCTACAGCCGCAAATACCTTTTCGATAGGCCCAATCGCTTTAGTAAAAGCAATCGCCTGCTCCTGGGTCAAATCTATAGACGGGAAAAGTATCTTAACCAAAAGCGAGAGGACGGCCGTCAATATGACGTAGGCTAGACCAGCCACTATTACTAGCAAGATGTTGCTTATTTTTATCCGTTTTATTAAACCCAAATCCCTTGGGCCCATATTGGCAGATCTCAAATACCAAAAAATAACAGACAGAAATGCAAGGTCGCTCATTATAAGTAAGCCGAAGTTGAAAAAGATATTTTTTGAGTAATCGCCACCAAATAACTTTAGTCCTATCACTGCTATAACAAATGCTACAGCATTAGACATAATGAAGCCTGCAAAACCAATCAAAATTGTCACTGGAATTGACCAGCTTTTTGTATCAGAGCGATCTTGCCCCCCTAACTGACTCGAACTGTCCTGGCTGCTCATAGAATCTTAGTAATGTCGCCAAACGTAATTAAAGCGGCCAACACTAGAAGTACTGCAAATCCACTACCATGTATGAGATTCTCGGTCTTTTCAGTCAGAGGCTTATTGATGAGCTTGAACAGCAACGTTACAAATATTCGCCCACCATCAAGAGCTGGCAAAGGTAGAGCGTTGAACAACGCTAGCGCAACTGATATCGTACCCATAATAAATACGATCATTGTGGCAGACTCTACTTGCGATAGCAGATAGACTATCAAGACTGGACCGCCAACCCCAGCACCAGCTGTTTTAGTATCACCTGCAAACAGTGCTGAAAGTGCGTTGAACAGCTGAACGGCTGTTTCCTTGAATATCTGACCAGTTAGGACAACTCCAGTTATCGGAGCTGACCAAGTGTATCTTTGTTCTGTTTGGTCCTGAGTTGCAACGCCGAGGTAACCCTGGCTTTTTTTATTGTCTTCGTTCAATTTAATTGTGGTTTTTTGCTGCTTAGAATCGTTCTTGGTTTTATAGATAACTTCTACCTTATTACCAGCATTCTTTTTAGTTATTGGCTGTAAATCCTTGGCATCGTATAGCTTCTCGCCGGCAACGGATAGGATTATTGATTCATTCTTTAGTCCGGCTTTCTCGGCTGGAGAATCCTTACCTACGAATGTAACTACAACGTTATCTTTAAGCACTTTCGTGTCTGAGGGCACACTAAATTGGTTATCAATAATAACTGGCATGCGGACTAGCCCGACAATAGTGAATAAAATTGCCGCCAAAACAGTATTAGCTGCAACACCGGCGTAGGCTATTTTAGCTTTTGCCTTAAGACTAGATGCACCAAAAGAGCCTTCACGCTTATCTTCGCTACTTTCCCCTTTTAACCTTACGAAACCACCGAGTGGAAGTAGATTGATTGTATAATATGATCTGAATATGCCTTTACCCATAGTTTTGCCAAATATTTTCGGGGGGAAACCGACACCAAATTCTTCAACTTCAACACCGTTTCGCTTAGCTACTAAAAAGTGGCCGTATTCATGAACAACAACTAGCATCAGAAAAAGAAAGATACCAAAAGCAATCAGCATGTTATACCTTCATAATTTCTTGTTCTTTTACCTTCGCAGCTGCATCAATCTTGATATTAAACTCTTCGATTATTTTGTTGAGTTTAGTTTCGCCGTCTTTGACGTCATCCTTGCTGGCATTACCATCTTTCTCTTCTTGTTTGATGGTGTTTAAGATGTCGTGACGGATGTTTCTTAGTGCAATCTTTGACTCTTCTGCTTTTTCACCTATTTGCTTGACGATTTCTAAACGTCGTTCTTCCGTTAGTGCTGGAATTGGTACTCGGACCACCTTGCCGTCATCAGCCGGATTTAAACCAAGAGATATGTCATCTCTAATTGCAGCCGATATTGCTGCCAAGCTACCTGGATCAAAAGGAGTAATCTGTAACATCTGGGCATCAACCGTGTTGATGGTTGCTGCGTGTGCAAGAGGCGTTCTCTGACCATAGATCTCGACACTAATGCCGTCAAGTATGCTGGCCGAAGCTCTTCCAGTCCGAACCCTCTTCAGTTCATCGCCAAAATGCTCGACTGTCTGTTGCATTCTTGGACTTGCATCCGATAATTCATTTTCACTCATAAGTTCACCCTCCTATTAACTCATATCAATTGTAGCAAAATTTTAGCTGTAAGTTTTAGTTACCAAGCTCGATTCTTGAGTAGTTACTCAATACTATATTCTCGCCAAGCTTTGCAATTGCCTCTTTGACTAGATTTTCGATTGTCTGGTCAGGATTTTTAACAAACGCCTGCTGCATCAAAACAACTTCACTGTACCATTTCTTTATTTTTCCCTCTGTGATTTTTTCAGCCATTTCGGCTGGCTTACCCTGCTCTTTAAGTTCAGCTGCAATGAGTTCTCGCTCTTTGCTTACATCAGCTTCTGGGATGTCGGCTACATTTAGATATTTCGGACTGGTAGCAGCAATATGCAAGGCGATATCATTTGCAACGATCTTGAAATCGTCAGTTCTAGCCACGAAATCAGTTTCACAATTAAGTTCAACTAAAACACCTATCTTACCACCGTGTACATAGGCATGAACTATGCCAGCACCGGCTTCACGATCAGATTTCTTCTCGGCTTTAGCTAGTCCTTTAATCCGCATCTCTTCTAAAGCTTTATCAAAGTTACCATCTGCATCTTGTAAAGCCTTTTTGGCGCCAGTCAGGCCAACACCAGTTAGCTCTTTAAGTTTCTTGATGTCGTCAATACTGACTGCCATTATTTCTCCTCGCTAATTTTAGCTTCTGATTTTTCTTTAGGTGCACTGACCTTTTGGCCTTTTTTGCCTTCATTGATGGCAGCTGCAATTTTATCTAAAACAAAGCTGATTGTTTTAATAGCATCATCGTTAGCCGGGATCGGGAAGTCGACTAAGCTAGGATTAACATTAGTATCAGCAATGCCGATCACAGGAATGCCAAGCTTCTTAGCTTCTTTGATCGCTGTGTCTTCTTTTTTGATGTCAACTACAAAAACTAGTCCAGGCGCACCCTTCATTTCGCGAACACCACCAAAGACGTGATTTAGATGGTCGATCTCTTGCTGGTATCTTAGAACTTCAAGCTTATTGTATTTAGCATCAAGCTCACCAGATTCCATTTGTTCTTCAAGCTTTTTCAGTTTCTTAATACGTTCTGTCATAGTCTGCCAGTTAGTCAGCATTCCGCCGAGCCATCGCTCAACAACATAAGGCTGTCCAGTGCTTTTGGCTGTATCACGGATAATGTCTATAGCCTGCCTCTTTGTGCCAACTAATAGAACCTCCTTGCCCGCTGCGACTGTTTTAGTTACCTCATCTAATGCTTCTTCAAACATCGAAGCAGTTTTCACTAGGTCAATAATATGCACCTCGCCTCGCACGCCGTAAATATAAGGCGCCATCTTTGGATGCCAATTGCTAGTTTTGTGACCAAAGTGTGCTCCGGTCGCCAATAGATCTTTTGGATCAATATTCGCCATTTTGATAAAATCCTTTCATCTTCATGAGCTACGTTACGTTAGTTCAAGTTACTAACGAGGATTTGCGTAATTGCTCATTGCTTCATTACATAAATATTAGACTTTTTACTTTAGCAACAATTACCCCTTGACGCAAGGGGCAGATCGCTGATAAAGTAGACGTTCTATGAAGAAAGACATCCACCACAAAGATTACCGACCAGTAGTTTTCAAAGATTCTACTACAGATTTCGCATTTTTAAGCCGTTCTACTGCCGCTACAGATAAAACTGTCAAATGGGAAGATGGCAATGAATATCCCCTACTAGAAGTCTATATAAGTAGTGATTCTCACCCATTCTACACTGGTAAAGAGAAGCTAGTCGACATCGAAGGCCGTGTTGATCGCTTTAAGGCTAAGACCGAGAAAGCCAGCAAAATGCGAGCTCAAGCTGCTGCCAAAGCTGCCAAGCAAGCACAGCGGAAATCTAACAGACCAGTATCTGAAGCCAAAAAACTTGGCGATAAAACTCCTGCAATAAAGTCTAGCTCAGACAATAAATAGCTTAGTCTATTTGTTCCATAGAGCTAAATTATCTTACTAATAAATCCTAAGGGGATCATGCATGGATGCAATTTTAAACCAGGAGGCAGGACTACGCACTGAACTGGAGCAACTGACTAAAACCCTGTCGAGTCCAAATGCCTACAGTGATCCAGATTATGCCAAGACAGCCCGCAGGCAGTCTGAATTAACAGATATAATCACCCTATTTGACGTTTATAATCTTGCTGCCGACCAACTAGAACAGGCCAAGCAAATAGTTGACGATCCAGACCTCGGCGAACTAGCTAAAGAGGAGATGGTCGAACACAAAAAAACCTTAGAAATATTTGGTCCAAAGATCAAGCTAGCACTGATACCAAAAGATCCTAATGATCACAAAAACGTCATTATTGAAATCCGGGCTGGCGCAGGTGGAGACGAAGCGTCTCTTTTTGCCGGTGAACTGTATCGGATGTACGTACGTTTTGCCGAAAATCAAGTCTGGAAAGTAGATATCGTGACAGAAAGTGCTTCAGAAGTCGGTGGTTTTAAAGAAATTATTTTTGAGATTAAAGGCAAGGAAGTCTATTCGATACTTAAGTATGAATCAGGAGTTCATAGAGTCCAGAGAATCCCAGCAACCGAATCGCAAGGACGAGTCCACACCTCAACCGCAACTGTCGCTGTTATGCCTGAGGCCGAGGAGAACGAGCTGGAAATAGCTGCAAAAGATATCCGTGTTGATGTATTTAGAAGTGGCGGCCACGGTGGACAGAGCGTTAACACGACCGACTCTGCTGTGCGTATAACCCATATTCCTACAGGTATCGTAGTTACTTGCCAAGATGAGAAATCCCAGCTCAAAAATAAAGATAAAGCCATGGGAGTTCTACGATCAAGATTGCTTGCAAAACAGCTAGCAGAAGCCAATGCCGAAGAAACAGCCAAGCGACGCAAGCTTATTGGGTCGGGAGATCGTAGCGAGAAGATCCGTACTTATAACTTTCCCCAAGACCGTATAACCGACCATAGGATCGGCTATTCACGTAGTAACATCGGCGGAGCCCTCGATGGTAATTTTAGTGACATAACTGAAGCCTTACGTATCTATGACGAAGATCAGCTAAGCACATCCTAAGCAAGTTTTATTCTTAAGTAACTTTAGGTCTCTCTTCTTCCCGTCGCTTGTTATCGGCTACTCTTTTCCAAAACTCTCTCATTGTTTTAGTTTCGCTATTGGCATCTTGCGGACCTACTCTTACTGCTCTTTTGCCTCTTGCAACCACCCACGCAGAAAATGATTTTCCGTCTAATGGTTTTTTTTGCGGTTCTAACTGGACCATTTCACCTGCCTCAGCTAAAATCTCTACCACTACTAGTTCATCCATTTCACGAGCTACGGACCTCAACCTTTCAGCATCGGCAATCGGCATAATTGTTTCAAACGGTCTTTCCCTACCTCCTAAACGATTAGCCCCGCCTTCTGTAGGTTCCACAAAATCACAAAATCGTCTTGCTTGATGACCCAACATGGCCGCGACTCCTCCCAGGTCGGCACTCTGATCTTCGGCACCATCAAGTACTTCCACGGTACGCCGCACCACAACTGGTTCGGATGCGGCTTCTGGACCTTCGGGTTCGTAAAGTGGTGCCTTGACTCATTGTTCAGAAGCTTCAAGCTCAGGTAATGTTAGAAATCCTTCTGGCATTCTTATGTTCTTTATTTATATATAATTCATGCTCTTTCTATAATTATTTGTCAAATTGATCAATCTAAGTCTTTCAAACTGATCTTCGGCGAGTGCTATACTCTTACAGATGAATCATCGAATCAGTGGACCCAATATGCTAGGCAAACTACTACAAGCTAATACTAAAAGATTAGCAAAGGCTGGTATTGATTCTGCAAGGCTCGACACGCTGATACTGCTAGAGAAAACACTCGATAAAGATCGTAGTTGGATACTTGCCAGTCAGGACGAGTATGAACTGTCGAAAACTCAATCAGAGCGGCTGGAGTCGCTAGTAAACAGACGCTTAAAGCAGGAGCCACTAGCCTACATAACCGGAATCTGTGGATTTTATGGCCTAGAACTTATCGTTGACGAATCTACATTAATTCCGAGACCAGAGACAGAGACAATTATTAGTCAAGTAATTAAATTAGCACCAAATTTTGGCACAATACACGATGTCGGGACCGGTAGTGGTGCGATCGCTATAGCCATAAAGCACGAACGCAAAGACCTAATAATCTCTGCCAGCGATATCAGTCAGGCTGCCCTAGATATAGCCCAGAAAAACGTCAGTAAATATTCACTTGATGATATAAGACTCTTTAAGACAAATCTCATGAATGGTATAAATGATAAATTCGATATTATAACTGCTAACTTGCCGTATATCCCAGAAAATAGAGACTTATCTAGCACTCCGGTCGCCTTCGAACCAAGCAATGCTTTATACAGCGGTAAAGACGGTCTCGATCATTATCGAGAGTTATTTCCTGAGATAGGATCAAGACTTAAATCGGGTGGATATTTGATAATCGAAGCAGAGCCAGATCAACACCGGGCACTCATCACGCTAGCCGAACAAAACGGACTGTCCCTGAAGGAGACGATCGGTCTAGTTCTGAGTTTTACTGCCTGCTAGCAAGTTACTAGTAGTTTGCCTCTTCAAGCTTAGCTCGTAGGGTTTGTTTTTTGCCATCTCTAATAATCTCAATCTTAACCTCGTCGCCAACCTTCTTGCCTGCGATAATATCTGATAGTCTGTCGCTCTCACTGATCTTCACGCCATCCATCGATATAATTACGTCTCTGTTTTTAATACCGGCCTTTGCGGCTGGACTGCCTTTTACGATTGGGCTCTCGCCGTCAAAAGTTGTAACTAACGCACCCGAGCTGATGTCTAGATCTAGTTGTTTTGCAACTGCTTCGTTCAACGGTATAAAGTTGACCCCTAGAAATGGTCTTATGATCCGGCCCTTACTGATTACCGAATCAAATAATGGCTTTATGTCGTTAATCGGTATAGCAAAGCCAATATTCTCGGCATTTCCAGCAACTGCAGTGTTTATACCGATCACTTCACCATGAACGTTAACAAGCGGTCCACCAGAGTTACCTGGATTAATTGAAGCATCGGTCTGAAGCAGATTGTCTAAACTCTCTGCCGCGCCACCATCAGCCCCAGAAGTCGTTACTGGTCGGCCAATACCAGAGATTATGCCTTGAGTTACAGTTGTATCAAATTTACCAAGTGCGTTGCCGATTGCTATTACTCTTTCCCCGACCCTAATCTTAGAAGAGTTCCCCAATCTAGCAGCTTTTAATTTCTTGGGGTTATTAATCTTTAGAAAAGCTACGTCATTAATCCTGTCGCGATCAACAACCGATACATCATCATACTTTGTGCCATCGGAAGTTATAATCGAGATATTATCGGCCGAATTTGGAATAACGTGTTTATTGGTGATCACAATTCCGCCCTCAGTAGCAATTAGACCGGTTCCAGCACTTCCGGCTGATCTGGTTGCAAATGGGCTATTAGCCATAACATTAGATTTAGCAGTTATGCTAACAACAGAAGGGCTGAGGTCTTCAGCAACATCAGCAATTAGCTCGCCCTCATCGAGTACTACTTGTTTTTGACTGCTAACGTCAGCACCGGTGTCGTCTCGCAAGTACAGAGCTAAATTCGCACCGACAAAGCTAGTCAGAAAACTAAAGAAAACTACGGCTACTATCAACTTGCCACTACCGTGTCGAGGGGATAAATTGCCGTTTAGTTCAGTTGCCATTCTAGATCTGCCCCGTCCAACGTGTGAATACTATAATCAGAACTAAGACAGCCGATAAGAATGCTGATTGCTGAATAACAAATCTTTTTTCTGCCTTACCCTTTAGAGACTGATTGAATATTGAACCTGAGGTATAGGCTATAACGGATACTACTATGCCAATAAGCGGTACTGCGAACACACTGGCCGGTAGAACATATATAACGTTCCATACCCAGAACACCCAAGCTAACTGTGCGACTAAAAATGCCCACAATTCTATAATAACCGCCTTGTCTTTTATCTCATCGTCTTTGTATGCACTTAGGAAATGTCTGATCGCAGCTCTAGCAACTACCCAAGCCAAAACGATAACAATCCAAGTGAACTTAGTTATGGCAAAATCGAGTAAAAGATACAGGGTGGTCAAGCCATAAAACTGACAAATAAAGGCTTGGAAGCTAACAATCGCTTTTCCAGATTTAGGTTTTATGAAGATTAACCAAATTGCGTACATAACTGCTAACAGCAAATTAACACTAACCAGTGAACTAACCGGGCTGCTGTTCATCAGTGCAACTGTCGATAGGCCGACTATTATATCGCAAGAATTACTTCTCAGATTGGCTGCCCAAAACCTAGGGCTGACAGCTACCATTCGCCACTTTGAAGAAATTACTATCAAGTAAGCTAATCCTGGTAGGTCTCTGGTTACAAACAGGAAAACCAAAATAGGTACAGCTAAGTTCTGTATCAAGTAAACCACATTGGCTATTTGACGCTTCACAGCTTGTAATCCGAACCGATAACGATAATGTAATCTGTATTTGCAGTTATTGATCCAGGTATTGGGTCAGTTGTAACTTTCGTACCCATCCTTTTTTGGAGCAGTGCTGTTGTGAATTCGTGCTTTTTAGCTTCGCCTCTATGATAAATCTTAGTCGTAAGCTGATCTTTTTTATCAGCATCACCGATGTCTTTAACGTTATAGCCGTAAGACTTGAGCTTCTGACCGACTGAAGTCGCTAGCCCAGGAGTTAACGTGCCGTTTAGAACCGTTATCGAAGCATTTTCTCTAGCAATAAAGCCATCACGGAAAAGCGTACCTCGAACAAAATTTCGTATTTCTCCATATTGTCCGACGCCTGCTGCTGGTGTTAGGACAGCAGCTCCACCAACATTAGTACCTAGTAGGTAGTTATCTGGTTCAGTGCTTAAAACAAAGGTTTCTGACTTAACGCTCTCTTCTTCAAATTTCTTAGCGAGATCGGATAATTGAGCTATTTCAGATAATTTCATGTTGGTCCTCACATGCTTACCGGCAGTTTCGATCAGTCCAGCGATTTTGGCTGGATTCGAGATAGTCCCGAGGCTAAGAGCTTTGGTTTTAAGCGCATTGAGAACATCCTGCTGTCTGGAAGCTCTACCGAAATCATTACCACATGTCCCCTTACGACAGCGAACAACTTGTAGTGCCGTCTTGCCATCAAGCTGCTGCTTGCCAGCTTTCATACGGAAAACCTCGCTGCCATTCATACCAGGTTTTGGGAAGCTCGGATCGTAAAGATCATCCTTTATGTCGACTTCAACACCATCAACAGCGTCAATCGCTTTATTAAATCCAGCAAAATCCACCCTAGCATAGTAGTGTATTGGAATACCGATATTTTCTTCAATGGTCTTCTCTAAAAGCTCTGGGCCACCTGTTCCATCTCGCTCACCAAAAGCATGCGCCTCATTTATACGAGTGGCGTAATAGCCAGGAATATTTAGATACAGGTCCCTAGGGAGCCCAAGCACAGCGGCCTTTTTGTTGAATGGGTCAATACTCAAAACCTGGTTTACGTCGCTCAAATCACCGCCAGCATGCCCCTCACCGCCAATACCAATTAGCAATATATTGATCCTACCATCACCTTCTTCCTTGAGCTGATCAGGACGAATATTATCTTGTAAGGCAAGAGCTCCGGGCTGACCACTCCGATCAATAATAGAAAATGTCGCTGCGAATACCTTGTAGCCAAAGTAGCCGACTATCAAAACTGCGACTATGGCAGCAAATTTAAAGCGATGAGTCTTCTTACGACTGATTTTACTCTGATATTCATCCTTTAACTGGCGACCTTTTCGATTGAAAAAATTAAACCATTTTTTTGGTTTGTGCTCGTCTATATCCATATCAATCTTAACCGCACTCACTGAAGACCTTTTGTTTGTAGGATTATAATCTTTAAGTCGACGTCGTTGATCAGTTTGGGGTGATTTTTTCTTTAACATATACCAAAATAGTATAGCAAAAAAATGGACTTTTGGCGTATCAAAATATTATTTTCTGCGATATAATATTTGAATGCAAGAAGATCCTTACCAGCACTCAGAGATCGAGATTAACTACCCCGAACAACCAAAACCAGAAACGCCAAAAAAATCGACAAGCCTGTTCAAGTCCCTACTCTCAATTATTGAATTCTTTGGCACTGTAAGCATACTAGTATTCATAATACTTAGTTTCGGCGTCCAGTCATATCATGTCGTCGGCACCAGCATGACTCCAACCTTGCAAGAAAAAGATAGACTATTGATATCTAAACTTGGACGGACCGTTTCCCGTATAAAAAAAGATGACTTCATGCCTTCCAGGGGTGAAATAATAGTCTTTAAAAGCCCAACCGAGAGTGGCTTGCAGCTGGTTAAAAGAGTTATCGGCCTGCCAGGTGAACGTGTAGTTTTAGAAAATGGTAAATTTACTATCTATAATGATCAGAATCCTGATGGCTTTAATCCCGATGTCCAATATGACCCTGGTTCAAAATTCGATTACACAGCGGGGACAGTCGATGTCGACGTGCCGGATGGCGAGATTTTCGTAACTGGTGACAATCGAGTACCTGGTGGTTCGCTTGATTCAAGGAACAGCCTGGGCACAGTACCTGTTGAGAATATTGTTGGTAAGCTTATTCTTAGACTATTACCAATAAGTGAAGCACGTTCATTTTAATATATAGCCGACTTTTGATATTTAAAGTATATTTATCAAAAATTAGTTCTGTCGGAACTTTCTGCACCAATTCTACTACCACTTAGCGGATTGACAGCAAGTGGTCAGCAATCGCCTTTAGTTCGTCATCTGATTTATACTCAATTATCAGCTGGTTGGTCTTGGCCATATGCTTAATATGGACTTTAGTTTTGAGGTTTTTAGCTATCTCTTTAGTCAGATCAGTCGTAGCTTCGACTCGTTGTAAGGCCTGCTTAACGCTTGCACCTGTCTCTCGGAACTTCTTAACGAAACTCTCAGCCTGACGAACGCTCCAGTTGTATTTTAGAATGTATTCTAAAAGCTGTTTTTGCTTATCGGTCTGTGGATCGAGTGCCATAATCTGCCTAGCGTGACCCTCGCTAATCTTGCCTTCTGCCAGCACCTGCTTTGCATCTTCTGGTAGCCCGAGCAGTCTTACGATGTTATGGACGCTGGCAGCACTACGGCCTACTCGCTCGCCCACCTCTTGATTATTCAAGCTAAACTGATCGGCAAGCTTGTAAAGCGCAGTTGCTACCTCTAGGATATTTAAATCTTCACGTTGCAAGTTCTCAATTAGTGCCAATTCCATCTGAGCCTGCTCTTCGACTGTTCGAACAATCGCTGGAATAGTTTCTTCGCCCAGATGACGAAAAGCTCTTAGGCGTCTTTCGCCAGCGATAAGCCGAAATTTATCGTCGATCCTAATCACTACAACTGGCTGTAGCAAACCGTGCCTATCGATTGAGGACGCCAGTGTTTTGAGCGCATCTTGATTGAAATTCTTACGTGGTTGATGCGGATTTGGTTCGACATCTCTAACTAGTATTTTCTCTACCGTTTGATACTGTCCAGAGGTTGGATCGAACTTCTCATCGATAACATGAGTTGGAATTAAACTTTCAAACCCCTTACCTAAGCCTGTTTTTCTACTACTTGCCATCCCTACCCTTTTCGTTATTAACAACTCGTTTGTGAACCTCTTTCGCTAATGTCTTGTAGCTTCTCGCACCTTTACTCCAGCCATCGTGTTTACTTATCGGTTGGCCATAACTTGGCGCTTCTGCTAGTCTAACGTTCCTAGGAATTATGGCATCAAAAACTTTATCAGGGAAGTGTTTTTTAACTTCATCATGGACTTGTGAGGATAATGTCGTCCTTGAACTATGCATTGTCAAAAGAACACCAAGAAGTGACAGGTTTGGATTGAGAGCCTGTTTAACTCGACGCATGGTTTCGAGCAAATTTCCAAGCCCTTCAAGTGCAAAATACTCTGCCTGCACTGGCACCATGACGTAATCGGCTGCTGTTAAGGCATTGATCGTTAAAAGCCCTAAACTCGGCGGACAGTCGATTAGCACATAATCAAACTGATACTTAGAGAGAAGCTGTTTTAGTCTTTGTTCCCTGGCGATTTCCTGAACAAGCTCCACTTCGGCTGCTGCCAGCTCTGGTGTTGATGGGATTAATTGAAGCTTGTGACTAGTTGAATGTAGCACATCAGCTGCTAGTTCTGGATCATGCAACCCATGATATATGTTATGTTTTACCTGAGCTCTATCAACGCCAAGTCCGCTAGTCGTATTGGCCTGCGGATCTAAGTCGACTATCAACACTGAGCTGCCTTGCGCCTGCAAATATGCCCCAAGGTTAATTGTGGTTGTGGTTTTGCCGACGCCGCCCTTTTGGTTAGCAATAGCTATGACTGTTTGACTCATGTTTGTCTCCGCAAGTTTCGCTTACGTTTATCATACCACGAAAAGCGCCCAAGCAAGACTTGCCATATTCATACGCTGACAAGCATGTGATAATGTTAAAAAAATAAATTGGTAGAAAACTAAGTGAATAGAGTGTATTTCACTTTCTTTTTACTACTCAAAATAGGCAACGTGTGAACGGTTTACGATGCAAACCAGTGCTTTGTCCGACTTTGTCGCTTTCACCTAAGTACTTTCCATGACTATCGTAAGAGTGAATCACCGTACTAGAGCCGCCGTCACGTGGCCATTTTCAGTAGTCCTTTTGAAGCCACCGTTTCTGGTTAGTTGAACCCTGTCTTTAGCAACTCCCTCTTCCAACGTGTCTAGGTTTGTCACGTTTTTCAAACGGTCTCTTAATTCTGTTTTTTCTTCCGGTGTTCTTCCAGGGAATGCACCTGTTCCTGCGAACTACTACACTACTTCTTGAGTTGGCTTTCCTTCTAGCCCTGTCCTCGTCCTGGTGCATCTGGTGACATATTCTACTTCTTGTAAGACTTTGATTAAAGTCAACGACATTTATGTTACATTTATAAACTATGACAGAATATGTGTATATACAATAGAGTTATGTGATATACATCGTGCAATTGGCTCGTTCGTCGATTTCTGGTTTTTTAGGGAAAAAAATAGACCTTATAAAGTAAGTTAGCTGATGCTAGTTATCTCAATACGAGACATGTGCTGTTTGTGGCCATGACGTTTGTGGACACGTTTCTTTGACTTGTAACGGATTGCTGTAACTTTATCAGCTCGAACCTGATCTACGATCTTAGCCTTAACACTAGCACCTGTAACCTCCGGTGTACCGACTTTGGTATCTTCACCGTCGGTGACAAGCAAAGGATTAAAGCTTATAGTTTTTTTATCACCTAATTCTTTGATTAGTGACTCGACATCAATAATGTCGCCTTTGCTGACGATGTACTGTTTGCCTCCGGTAGCTATAACTGCTTTTTTCATATCAATTGATATTAGCAAGAAAAACGGCCTCTGTAAAGTCGTTTAATATAATCACGAGCTAAAGCCAAGCCCACGCCTCTGCGTGCTGATCGCCAGAAGCACACCAACCATGACAAAACTCAACATAATATGAGTTCCACCATAAGATATAAGGGGCAACGGAATTCCAGTTACTGGGAACAATCCTAGATTCATGCCTAGATTTATTATGCTATGAAACGCGATCAGGCTAGCTATCCCCACTGCTACATACATGCTATATGAATCTGGGGTTTTCCAGGCGATAATTATTGATCGAATTATCAGAGTAAACAGAGCCAATATAACTAGTAGTGCACCGACAAAACCTAACTTTTCAGCGACAACCGCAAAAACAAAATCAGTATGTTGCTCAGGTAGAAAATTGAGCTGACTTTGGCTACCACCACTTAGACCCCTTCCATAGATTTCACCACTACCAATTGCGATCGTGGCCTGAACAGAGTTATAGCCACTACCCTGTGGATCAGCGCTTGGCTTCAAAAATGTAGAAACCCGTTGCTGTTGATATGGCTCAAGCTGTTGATATGCGATTGGCAATATAGATAATCCAATCAGTGCCAGAATTAAAAGATACCTTTTTTTAACTGTGGTCATGCTGATCATAACTAGCCAGATAAACATGAAGACAACTGCCGTTCCTAAGTCTGGCTGTAGTAGTACTAGAGTAGCTGGAATTGCCGCATATATTATAGATAGTGCGAACACCCAGGGTTTATTTATTGTTTTGCCCCGCCTGTTAAATAATCTAGCTAAAAGCATTATCTCGGCCAATTTCATAACTTCAGCAGGTTGAAATTGGAAAAATCCAAGATCAATCCAACGCCTAGAGCCCTGCACAGGATCAAATCCAAAAACTGATGCTAGTAAAATTAACGAAACTACGTAGAGCCAACCCGAGTAGCGAGCATATTGACCAACCTCAATCCTGCTAATTAACAGCATGATTATTATGCCTAAGATAACGTACACAAGCTGGTTCCACGGACTAAAATCTAGCAGCAGGCTATCAACTTTGAGGTTAATAGAAAATAATACAATTAAGCCAATGATCGAGAGCGTGAACGCCGGAACTAGCAGTCCCCAGTCCAGTCTTGCACTTAATCGATTAATCATCTGACTTATGCCTTTTGTAGACTTATAGATAAATCAAATCCCGATATTTTCTTGGCCGTAGCGTGTTCGTAGGCACCCTCACTGTTCAGCGAATTGGCTAACGTCTCAGCTTTTATCTCTGCGGAATGATGCTCAATTGCCTTGCTGATCGTCTGCTCTGTGCTAGACAAGCTCAATTCGATATGATCATCGACTTCCAAATCGCTAGCTTTGCGGAAGTTCTGCACCTGTCTAATCACCTCCCGCATTATACCTTCAGCCTTAAGCTCCTCGCTCAATGTAAGGTCGAGAATAACTTTCGTATCATCAGAATCATGCCAAATCACCTGCTTAACATTCAGTTCTTCCTTTATGACGTCTTTGTATGCATCGGGTAGTTTCGGGAGCGTTGCACAGGCAAGTGGCTGACGAACCTTTATTGATTCTTTAGCACGAATGGATAATCCTTCGGTAATGTAATCACGAGCTTTGTTCATTTGTTCAACTAAGGCTTCATCGATATCGCCAGCTACTGGCCAATCTAATAAATGAACCGATTCCCCCCCTGTTAATTTCCTGAACAACTCTTCGGCTAGGAAGGGTGTAAATGGTGCAAATATCATTGATACCTGAACAAGTATGTAGTGCAAAGTCCGGTAGGCTTCATTTTTATCGGAGTCATTTTCGCTTTTCCAGAAACGTTTTCGACTACGTCTGACGTACCAATTACTAGCATCGTCGAGGAATTCCAGAAGCGGTTTCATGGCATTTGGTATGTCGTATTTTTCCATGTAAAGATCGACTTGTTTATTGGTCTGGTGAACACGAGACACAATCCATAGATCTAGCGGATTGGTGAGTTCGTTAGAGGGATCTTCAAGCGAGCCGTCCCATTCCCAGCCATCAACGTCGGCATACAAAGTGAAGAAATCGTACATATTCCAGATCATACTAAGTTTTCTTGCCACGTCAGCCACATCCTTGTCGACGAGTGAAAAGTCCTCACCGTTGAGTAGTGGTGAGCTCAACAAAACAAACCGTAAACTGTCGGCACTATAGGTGTCCATGAGTTCATTCGGATCGGTGTAATTACCAAAGCTTTTACTCATCTTACGACCGTCACTACCAGCAATTGTTCCATGAACAATTGCGTTTTGGAATGCGGCTTTCCCGAACAATCCAACGTTCACTGCCTCCATGTAATAGAACCAGGCTCGAACCTGCGGAACGTATTCAACAATAAAATCAGCTGGGAACGAATTTTCGAACTTATCCTTATTCTCAAACGGATAGTGGTGCTGCGCAAACGGCATTGAGCCAGACTCAAACCAGCAATCCATTACCTTTTCGATGCGCCTATATTCGACGTCGTCGATTTCAAAAGTAATATCATCAACCCAGGGCCTGTGATAATCATCGAGAGTTTTACCAGACAGCTCCTCTAGCTCTTTATAGCTACCGACGATTTTTATGTGCTCGTTTCCAGCAGAATCAACCCCTTTCCAAACCGGCATTGGAGTTGCCCAAAAGCGATCTCGGCTCAAGTTCCAATCTGGTGCACTTTCGATTGTCTTTTGACTGCGACCATTTTTGATGTGCTTCGGAAACCAGTTAATGGCTTCATTTTGCTCAAGCATGTCTTTTCTTTGACCATCGATATCCATAAACCAGCTTGGATGAGCACGGTAAATAAGTTTAGTTCCACATCTGTGACAATGTGGATAGTTATGGACGATATAATCAATCTTCCAGACCACACCTTTTGAGAGCAGTTCTTTAGCAATTGGCTTGTTTGCCTCCCACAAATTCTCACCTTTCCACTCTCCAAGAACAAAAATCCCACTTTCATCAGTACTCATAACCCAAGGAAAGCCTTTTTCTTTACTTAGATCATAATCTTCTTCACCTGTACCTGGTGATAAGTGAACAACACCTGTTCCTTCATCAAGGTGTACAAAGTCTGCATGCCATATGTTAAATGCCTTATCATGCTTTAATTCTTCTTCTGGCTCAAAAAGTGGTTCATACGTTTTGCCAACTAATTCCTTACCGCTAAATTCACGAATTATTTCAAAGTCTACTGCTTTATGCTTTTCATCAGTCAGAGCCTTCTCAACGAGTGATTTAGCCAGGATTAAGTTTTCCCCAGACGCAAGCTTAGCTTCTACATATTCTTCATTCTCATTGATTGCCAATGCGCTGTTCGCAGGCAAAGTCCATGCCATGGTCGTCCAGGCCAACAAATACTTATTTTCTCCAGTAAGCTTAAACTTCACGTAGACACTTGGATCGGTAACGTCCTGATAACTGTTATCCATAGCAACCTCCGCTTTTGCGATTGGTGTTGCATCACGCGTGCAGTACATTAAAACTCGCTCGCCTTCGTATATCTTGCCCTTTTCGTGTAGCTCTTTAAATGCCCACCAAACAGACTCCATAAACTCTTTATCCATAGTTTTATATGCCCCAGCGAAGTCGACCCAGCGACCAATTCGATCAATAACATCTTCCCACTCATTGCCAGTCTGCACCATGTTCGTCCGGCAAGTCGTTATGTAGTCTTCGAGGCTAATTTTCGTGCCGATGTCTCTCTTATCTTTAATACCAAGCTTCTTTTCGGTGAAAACCTCTGCTGGCAAGCCATGGCAATCCCAGCCCCAACGGCGCTCAACTCGCTTGCCTTTCATTGTCCAATAGCGCGGAATTGCATCTTTAACAACAGATGTTAAAAGTGTTCCATGGTGCGGTACGCCAGTGATAAATGGCGGGCCATCGTAAAACACGTAGGCATTATCTTGTGGTCTGTTTTCGACTGATTTTTCAAAAGTCTTGTTATCTTTCCAATACTGAACTAGGTCTTTTTCATATTCTTTGGCTCGTCGTCTTGTGTTCTTTTGAAACTTCATTTTATTCCTTATAAATTAAAAAATCTAAACTTCTCTTATTATCGAGAGTCTAGATTTTATAGACGGTACCATCTCAAATTTCACTTAATTTACTCTTTACGATGAGTGTTCGGCGAGTTCTACTAGGCAAAAACTTTTCTTCCCGCATGCGTGATTTTTAATTCTTGTAGCTGATAACTACTATGACGCACTCCAAATTGTACTTAGGATTATACGACTATGGAT
>JAGPDM010000033.1 GCA_018057585.1 Candidatus Saccharimonadota bacterium | reverse complement strand
GGGGAAATCTCAGAAAACGGCAAAGGGGGCGGCTGGTGGGGCGCGTCCGCCCACGGCGGACAGGCGGCGCGGCTTACTCACAGCTCCGCTGAAACTGGGTTCGCGCAAAAGTGTAAAATTGCACCATAAAGAACTACAGACAGATTCAGATAATAGTTATATTATAATTTCCGTAATAACTTGGAAAATTCATCATTCTGTAAATACGATAAGCCAGATTCTTTAAATGAATTAGCAACCGTAGACCCAAAGCTTGTAATTTTATATATCTTCCTACCTGCGCCAGATTTTGGAGAACTAGTTTTCTGAAACTCAACTAGACCTGACGAATTCATCTTATGCAATATGCGGTGTAAGCCTCTCTCTGTTAGCTCCCACCCAATCACTTCTCTTAGCCATTTTTCTAGTTGCTTTGACCACATAGGGCGGTTGCTAAGTGCGACTAATATAACAAACGTTGCCATGCTCTTTTTGTGATTCGCCGTCCATCGATCAACGATCTCTACGGCAAGCTCTTCCTGTTCGCTCAACATTCTAAATTTCTAGTTCTTCAAAACCATTTAGAGATATAGACGCAATCAAGTGAATCAACAATCCAAGTCCCCAGAAAACAAACATACCAAATAAGACTCCGAACCAACTAGGTGAAAGATTTACGACAGGGCCTTGGCTGTTACTGACATTGCTAAGCACCAATACACCAGCATGGATATGGTAGCTCAGATTAACAATCAGGAAGCCGACAACATGCGCTACTAATGCTCCAAATCGTACTTTACTCAACCTGTTTTTGAACATTACATTAAAATACAGATAATAAATAAATGCAGGCATGAGAGCCAAACCCGCTATAAAGTCTATGCTGCTTCCCCGTAGGGCTATAACTACTTGTGCGAAGATACATAGAATCACCATTATGCCGGCATAAGGGAGTAGTATCTTCTTTATTGGTTGATTGTTTTCCTTCATGTTTTCCTTTCAATATGATTATGTATGGGGTACTGTATCATTGGTACAGTACCTTTGTCAACAATACATTATTTTTCTAATTTTCAACACTTTGAAGGTTATGCCAGATTTACAATTACTGTCTAAACTTTTCAAAAAGATTTTTTTATTCTATAACTCTGATTTATTTATTTTTATATACAAATACAAAAGAGGCCTTTCGGCCTCTTTTTTTGTATCGCGCGAACGATACATCGCTATTGCGATCGGTAGAACGTTAGCTTTCCATTTGCATAAGATCGAGTTCCTACCACAACAACTCCATCAACTCTTGGGTGCTCCACGCTACCTGAGTGAGATAATACCATAATACCGCTACTGTTTAAATGATTTTTCAACTTATCCACAGTTTTATTCGAGTCTACTAAATCGTAGGGTGGATCAGCGATAATAATATCGAACTTCTCGTCCGACTTATCAGTCCAGCCAAACACATTCGCACGTACTACATGTGCCTTTGCTCCGACCTTCAAATCCTCTACGTTTTCGATCAGAGTGTTGACTACCACTCGATCTTTCTCTATCAGCGTGACGTACTGGGCACCACGACTAATCGCCTCTATCCCGACAGCTCCACTGCCAGCAAACGCATCCAAGACGACTTTGCCATGCAGATCACCCAATGAATTAAATAGAGCTTGGCGCATACGCTCTGACATTGGGTGAACATAAGCATTATTTGGTGATTTAATCTGTCGACGTCCCAGCTCTCCGCTTATTATTCGCAGGTTCACTTTCTAACATCCTCGAGAGCGATTGCCCAAGCCACAGCTATAGTTTTAGTTATTGCTGGGGCTAGCACTTGGCGAGTATCGCGGGCCATACCCACGCTCCAACCTGAACGGTAAAATCGTTCGTACATGTGATATTTCGCAATTTGACGAGCTGAGCGTTTGAAGACCTCAGGCAGACCAAGCTTCTGTGCTTGGGCGATTTCGTCATCAGTAATCTTAAGCTTACTGAACTTCATTGGGATCACAGTAGTAGCTACGCCAATTTCGTAGGCATAATGCGTCGTGAATAAACCTTTGGTACCCCATAGTTTCCAATTTTTGTTAAACAGCATCCGTTTCGTTTCGTCTGGTTTAACACCGAATATTTTTTTGATTTTAGTAGTACGCTCTTCCTTTTTGAGCCCTGTGATGGTTTGCATCTGTTTCTCATAAGGGTGATGATGCGCCGGAGTTAGTCCATCGGTTATACCGTGCGATAGCCAGCTAGCTTCAAAGGCGGCTTTTTCAATGTTCTTAGCTATGAGAGCATCTGTTAATGATTCTAGATGGATTTCTAGCAGTTCAATTAGTTCGGTATCATTATCGTCTAATGGATCGTAATAATGCCACGGCTCGTTCTGACTGGGCGACTTAGCTTTGATTCCGTCAGGACCATTTGTTCCCTCAAACTTATTAATACCTTTACGATCTGGGAAGAAGCTATCAGGATACTGCTCGATCAATAATCTGTGTGCGACGCGGTTGAACTTCTGGTGTGCACCAAGCCACTGTATGTCGTGTTTGTGTGTAATTGCTCCGGCGTACATCAGTTGAGTTGTGTTACTGCTCGTGCAGCGTTAATCTTTTGCATCAGTTCAGGATAGTTCTTTAGCTCGTCATTGTCGAGCAGTTGCTTAACGTCCTTTTGGACCTGGGCAATTAATTTGCGATCAGTTAATTTAGCAAATCGCAGATCAAGCTGACCATGTTGACGCGTACCATAAATCGCCCCAGGGCCACGAAGCTTTAGGTCCAGCTCGGCAAGCTTAAAGCCATCTGTGGTTTGCTCCATGGCTCGAAGACGCTTACTGATCATTTTGTCGTTACTAGGCACCAGGTAACAATAGCTTTGCTTGTCACTACGGCCGACCCTGCCTCTCAATTGATGCAGCTGCGCTAGGCCAAATCGTTCAGCAGCCTCGATCATAATCACGCTAGCATTCGGAACATCAACCCCGACCTCCACGACAGTCGTGCTGACTAATATGTCGTATTTTCCGGCCTTATAGTCAAGCATTATTTGATCTTTCTCTACTGGCTTCATGCGGCCATGCAAAAGCCCGATACGACGATGTTTGAAGATGGTTGTCTGCAAGCGGGCGTACTCCGTTTCAACACTTTTAACACCGAGAAAATCCGAATCCTCGACAAGTGGACAAATAATGTACACCTGTCGACCTTCGATAATCTGATCATCTATGTGCTTGTAGGCGGCCTCACGAGTTGACTGCCTGACTAGCTTGGTTTTGATCGGCAAACGGCCTTTTGGCATTTCATCGATAACCGACACATCCAAGTCGCCATAGACAGTCAAGGCTAGGCTTCGGGGGATTGGCGTGGCTGTCATACTCAAAAGATGAGGCATTAATTCGCTTTTTAGTTGGAGCTTCTCACGCTGTTTGACGCCAAAGCGATGCTGTTCATCAACTACAACAAATCCTAGATTTTTAAATATTACCGTCGGCTCAATTAATGCATGTGTGCCTATCACGAGCTGAGCTTCGCCAGATTTAATCTTAGCTAGAACCGATTCCCTCGGTTTTGACTTTACGCCCCCTGTTAATAGCCCGATAGCGACATCAAAGCCGGCTAGGGTTTTTGATAAGGATTCGGCGTGTTGTTGTGCCAATATTTCGGTCGGTGCAATGATTGCCACCTGATAGCCGGCCCTAATCACTTGGAGAGCCGTCATAGCAGCAACTACAGTCTTTCCGCTTCCAACATCACCCTCAACTAGCCGATTAGCCGGCACGTTACGTTCGATATCCTGCAGTATTTGCCAACTTGAAGCTCGTTGAGCATCAGTCAATTTGAATGGTAGCGACTCTATAAATTGGCTAGCCAGAGTCTTATCGAAAACAATTTTTGGTGCCTGGAATGACTGGTGCTGTCTCCTGGACATGCTACTGGCCGCAATCAAAGTGAATAGCTCCTCATAGGCCATGTAATCTTGGGCTTGTTCCAGTTGATTAGTATTTCCTGGGAAGTGGAGCTGTCTTAATGTCTGAGATTTATTAATCGTAAGATATTTACTTTCGGGTAAGGTGTTTTTTACTTGATCAAAAGCGGGTAATACTTGGCCTAATAGCTTTCTGAGTTGGTAACTAGTTAAACCTTTAGTTTCTTTATAGATAGGTAGAATTCGTGCAGCATTTGTCGGGAAATCAGAAGTTTTTTCCCAACTCGGGTTCTGTAAACTCATATTTTGTCCAGCCAGGTCATATTTGCCAGACAAGAAAACTTCTTTGTCCTTTGGCAGAGACTTACTGAGATACGGCTGATTGAACCAGACGGCTTTAATCTTGCCGGTATTATCGGCGATTATCGCCTCTGTTATGTGCAGACCTCTACGAACATAGCGGCTTTTAACCGTCTCGACTACGCCCCTGATTGAGACCTCGCCAGGCTCTAGCTCGACTATCGGCGTAATCAGAGAGTAGTCGTTGTACGTCCGTGGGAAATACTCGATTAAATCTTTGATTGTTTTGATTTTTAGACGCTTCATTAGGCCAGCCATTTTAGGCCCGACCCTATCTAAACCCTCAACCGAATCTTTTAAGTCCACTCATCTATTCTACAACTAAATCTTCTTGGCTTATACGTTCGTGAGATTTCTGCCCAAATCAATAATGATCTCAAGTGACTCTGGGCTGAGTTCTTTTGCTACAGACTCGCCACCTATAGCGAGCCCTAGATCTGTGGTTCCAACTAATTCACCGCTAGGTTGATCGCGAAACAAGTCAGTCACTTGAGCAAAGTAAACGTCTGGCGATACAAGCCTTTTTAGTCCTTCGTCGTCGAGATCAGCAAACGGAATTATCGCCGACCGGTCGCGAGCTGCTTCTGTGAACAGGGCTACCCCGATAGTTTGCGATGTTTGGTTTAGTCTTGGAATAAATCCATCATTTTTAAATAACTCGTCAGCACTCTCAAGTTCCCAACCGATAGGCGATATCGTTTGCGGTTTTAGTCCTGCTACGCAAAAAAAAGCTTCCCCGAATGAATTATTTGCAATCTGCATTAGTCGACCAATAGGCTCTACCATATCACTTGCATTTAAGATTTCCTCTGTAGTTGGTGTTTCTATACCTAAACCACTTGCAGCAATCTCAGTATTGATTCGATCTAACTGTGCACTTGCTAGGGTTGTGGCTTTACCGAAAGCTTCAGATCTAGCCTTATCTAAATCTGACATAATTGTCGGCAGAAGGCCAGGACTGTTCATCAATGGCTCCATATGTGCTACCGATAACTCACCGAGTGTTTGATTTGGTCTTGCGATGAATTCCATACTCATATGGATTATTTTAACACTTTATTGTATATTTATCAATTAATAATTTGGATGAATTTGCGTTTGCCGACTTGGATTATGTCGTTTTCGGACACTGTAATTTCTTCTGATGATAGTTTTTGCTGATTTTGCTTTACACCGCCCTGCTCTAATAGTCGCCTAGCTTCAGACTTACTGCTCGCGAGCTCTAGCTCAACAAGTAGTTCATAAAGGTTGCGTTCGCCGAGTTCGGTCGATTTTTTAGGTATATCATCGGGCAGGCCACCATCAGAAAACTGCTTTTTGAAACCAGCTTTTGCTTCATCAGCCGCAGCGTCGGTATGCAGGAACGATACGACTTCGTAGGCGAGCCGATCTTTAGCGACTTTTGGATTTCCGCCATTCTCGACATCTGACTTTAGTTGAGTGATTTCGGCTAGATCTACATCAGTTACAAGCCTTAAGTATTCCCAAATATGTTCATCAGGGAGTCGCATTAACTTACCGTAAATATCTTCTGGCTTGTCGTCTAACCAGACGCAATTGCCGGATGATTTGCTCATCTGTTTGCCATCAGTACCGACAATCATTGGGTTTTCAATTACCCACTTGTCTTTGTTGTTTATCTTCTTTTGTAATTCTCGGCCCACTAGCATATTAAACTCTTGATCAGTTCCACCAATTTCGGCATCAACATCCATAACCACAGAATCATAGCCTTGAAGCAACGGGTAAAGCGTTTCGTGATACCAGACAGTATTGCCTTGTTCGACTCGCCTAGTGAAACTTTCACGCTTAAATAGCTGGACAGCACTGACTTTGCTCATCAGTTGGATCATGTCGCTTAGATTTAGTTTGTTGATCCAATCGCCATTTTGTCTTATCTCAACCTTATCTAGGTCAATAATCTTACTAGCCTGGACTTTCCAGGTTTCGATATTCTTATTAATAACCTCATCTGATATGAGCTTGCGCGCCTCGCTACGCAGGCTCGGGTCGCCAACCTGGACCGTTCCGGTTCCAAATAGGTAAATTGCTTCATGACCGGCTTTCGCGAAGTCATTCAGTATTCGCATTGAGATTGTGTGGCCTAGGTGTAATCGGCTACCAGTCGGATCGACACCAAGGTAAATCCGTATTTTGGAATTGGTTGCCTTTCTTTCCAAGCCGTTGATATCCGGTAAGACTTTAATTGAGCGTCGTTCCAAGATTTCTTTAATACTTTTACTCATGCTGACTAGTGTAACATGATAGCTATTCAAGCTCGAATACATGATATAATGGTTGAGTTAATATAAGAGGCCAAAACTAGATGGTGCACAAAAAGCAAAGTAAGAACATGGCAAAACACATGTTTTCTAAAAAACCAAAAGCAAAAAACAGTTCATCGAAGCTACATACATATACAAACAGTTATCACACAAAGCTCAGCAAAAAGGAGCAACGGCGTCGTGATTTCCATAAAAACGCACCTAAATCCCGCGTAAAGCGATTATTCTGGAGGTTACATCCTAAGCACGCCATGAGCTACTGGTTCAGTAAAGACGGCCTTAAGACCCTCGGAAAGCTAGCAGCTGCCGGCTTTGTAGCCATGTTCTTAATTGTCGCTGGAGTCTATGCATTCTATAAGAGCGAATTGCCTAATCCGAACGAAACCAACAGCCGGGTCTTGGCCCAAACGACAAAGTTCTACGACAGAAAAGGTAAAACATTACTCTTTGAAGTTTACGGTGATCAAAACAGGACTGTTGTTAAAGGTGACCAAATCTCCGACAATATGCGTAACGCCACTGTAGCGATTGAAGATAAGGATTTCTATAATCATGGCGGATTTAGTGTCCGAGGTATTTCTAGAGCGTTTATTAATAACGTTACAAATAGTGGTGGCGGTACCCAAGGTGGTTCAACAATCACACAGCAGTACATAAAAAATGCTCTGTTATCTAACGATAAGAAGATTGAACGTAAGGTCAAAGAGCTGATCTTATCGGTTGAAATGGAACGATTATACTCAAAAGACGAAATCCTTACTTTCTATCTAAATGAAATCCCTTATGGATCACTCGAATATGGCATAGAGGCAGCATCAAAAAGCTTCTTCGATAAACCAGCCAAGGACCTAACAATTGACGAAGCTGCGGTTATGGCGGCGATACCACAGGCACCTACCCTGTATTCGCCATACTCCGAGAATACAAATTTACTGATCGCTAGACGAAACACAGTCATCGATAAGATGGCAGAACAAGGCTATGTAACCGAAGCTGAAGCAAAAGAAGCCAAAGCCACCGACACCCTAAAGAACCTGAATAGAAACCGAAACCGTTACGACGGAGTGATCGCCCCTCACTTTGTACTCGAAGCTCAAAAAGAGCTAGAGAATAAATACACCGCACCCGTAGTCAACCAAAGTGGTTGGAAGGTTACAACATCGCTAGATTTAGAGTTACAGAAAACTGCTGAAAAGGTAGTAAAGGACAAAACACCCTTAGTTGATAGTATCGGGGCTGATAATCTTGCAGTTACTTTGGGTGATCAGAAAACTGGGCAGATTATGGCAATGGTTGGTAGTCGAGACTTCAACTATCCAAAGTACGGTGCATATAACGCTGCTAAGGCTTTAAGACAGCCGGGATCAAGCTTTAAACCTTATGCATATGCCGAGCTATTTGAGACTGGCAAGTGGGGTCCCGGTAGTATCATGTATGACGTAAAGACTGACTTCGGAAACTACGAGCCGACTAACTTTAATAAGAACGAACAGAACGGTCCAATAACAATCCGTCGAGCACTGGGACGCTCTCTCAACATTCCTGCTGTTAAAGCACTCTATATTGCTGGCAAGGACAATGTTATTGATCAGGCCAAGTCGCAAGGTATAACGAGCTTAAATGATCGTGAGCGCTACGGCCCAGCCTTAGTGCTGGGTGCCGGTGAAGTCAAGCTCGCGGACCATGTAACTGGCTATGAGGCTTTTGCAAATGGTGGCATCCACTATGATCAGTCTTAT
>JAGPDM010000067.1 GCA_018057585.1 Candidatus Saccharimonadota bacterium | reverse complement strand
GACCTGCGCACTGCGCTAGAAGAAGCCTGGCAAGACTTTATTGCCGACTAGTCAGAGAAGTTTTCGGCGGCTTTTTTTACTTCTTGGACCATATCTTTATGGCAAACCAATAAACCATCCTCAGAATCAACCACGACAACATCACTCAGACCAATCACGGCTACCGGTTTATTGTTCGTAACAATAACCGAGCTAGTGGTTTCGTCTAAATAAACCTGATCAGCATCGCCGAGCACTGAATTGCCGTAGCGATCAACCTCTTTTAATATAGCGTGCAGATCCTTAAAGCTACCGACGTCCATCCAATCAAAAACGCCTTTGACAACAACCAGATTTTTAGTCTTTTCGATTAAGGCGGTATCAATTGGCTGAGATTCAAGTTTCGAGTAGCAGCTGAACAGATCCTCAGCATTATCTAAGCTGTCTGAAATCTGTTCGTAAGCCACAGCCAATTCTGGGGCAGATTCAGCAAATGCTTGCTTAAAAACTCTTATCGAAGCCGTGAATAAACCGAGATTCCAAAGATAATTATCACTCTTTAGGTATTCTTCAGCCGTCCTTAGATTAGGCTTCTCTTTAAAATCTAAGACTTTGTAAGCGTCACCTACCTTCTCGCCGAGTTTTATATAACCAAAGCCCGTCGCTGGGTAGTCTGGCTTGACGCCAATTAGGGCAATAGCCTGGTTCTCGCTAGCCGCAGCAACTGCGTCTTTTACTGTTGATACGAAACTATCAGAATCATTTATCTGGTGGTCAGCATGGAAGAATGCCACCTCAGCATCATCGCCGTACTTAGCGGCGATCCGAGCGAGAGCTAAAACAATGCAGTTGGCCGTACCTCGCCGACCCGGCTCGATAATAAACTGATCTTTGGCTAATTCTTGTAGTTGCTCATGTGTCTGACGATGATGTGATTCGTCGGTCAGGACATAAACCTTATCAGTTAATTTCTTTGCCCGATCGTAAGTGTTCTGCAGTAGAGTTTTATCGCCAACAAGACTGAGTAGGTGCTTGGGGCGAGCAGATGTAGACATAGGCCAAAGCCTAGAACCCTTCCCTCCAGCGATAATTACAGCAATCATGCAACTAGTATAACTGAAATAAATTTATTCGCATGCGTCACTAAAATACTGCAATTTTTGCTCAAAATGTTATAATTTAGAAATGAAATTACTTGTAACTGGCGGAGCGGGATTTATTGGCAGCAACTTTGTGCGCCTGGCGCTGTCTGAGCGCCCAGACTGGGATATTACAGTACTTGACGCTTTGACATATGCAGGAAATGAAGAGAATCTCGCAGGGCTTGATGAAAACAGGATGCGACTTGTCGTTGGCGACATAACCGACCAAGAGATTGTCGACAAGCTAGTCTCAGAAGTTGATACGGTAGTTCACTTCGCAGCCGAAAGCCATGTAGACAATTCAATCAGTGGGCCTGAACCTTTTGTGGTTACAAATGTAATCGGCACCCTCAAGCTAATAGAGGCTGCCCGCAAACACGACAAGCGTTTCCACCACATAAGTACCGATGAAGTTTATGGAGATTTTGAGCTTGATTCAAAAGAAAAGTTCACGGCAGAAACGCCTTACGATCCGTCTAGCCCCTACTCTGCTAGCAAGGCTGGTTCCGACCACTTAGTTAGAGCCTGGTTTAGAACCTATGGTCTTAAAGCCACGCTGTCGAACTGTTCAAATAACTATGGACCATACCATCATGTTGAAAAGCTAATTCCGCGAGCGATTACAAATATATTGCAAGGTGAAAAACCTAAACTATACGGCGATGGCCTAAACGTTCGTGACTGGATACATGTCGATGATCATAATTCGGCTGTTATAGCGATTTTAGAAAAAGGGAAACTAGGCGAAACCTACCTGATCGGTGCCGACGGCGAACAGACCAATAAGCAGGTGCTGCAAACTCTATTGGATAAAATGGGCAAGCCAGCAGATTGGTACGAGCACGTAACAGACCGCGCTGGCCATGATTTGCGTTACGCAATCGACGCCTCAAGGCTGCGCGGTGAACTTGGCTGGGCCCCAAAATACAGCTTCGAACAAGGAATTGAACAGACGATCGATTGGTTTAAAAATAACCAAGACTGGTGGTTGCCTGCTAAAAAGACAACAGAAGATAAATATGCCAAGGCTAACAAATGAAAGAACTGAAAGTAACAGAATCTAGTAAAATCCCCGGACTTCTACAGATTGAGCTAGCAGTTCACGCCGATGATAGAGGTAGCTTCACAGAAGTTTATCAGCAAGAGAAAATCAAAGCCGCTGGACTGCCAGATTGGTTTACGCCAGTACAAACAAATTTTTCGCATAACAATGAGCTCGGCGTACTTCGCGGTATCCACGCCGAACCTTGGAACAAATACATAACTCCTTTAAATGGCGAAGTGTTTGTGGCAATTATCGATTTACGTGAAGGCAATTTCGGCGTATTAGAAACATTTAAACTTAAGCTAGGACATGGACTATTTGTTCCCAAGGGTTGTGGCAATTCATATCAGACGCTAACTGAGAACGTTGAC
>JAGPDM010000066.1 GCA_018057585.1 Candidatus Saccharimonadota bacterium | reverse complement strand
CCAGGACAGTTATGCTCATGTCTGGATATCGATTGTTAAAAGCTAAGATCTGATCTTCAACAAAGCGAGGAGTTTTATCTGTTTTTGAAGCCGGAAAAGTTGAGCTTGTGATAATGATTTTTAGTGGCTTGCTCATATCTTTAATAGTAGCCAATTTTTGATGAAATTAACATCTAGACTATAATTGAATGTATATATCGAAAAATATCTAATGAGTAAACTACAAAATTGAAAAATATTATTCAAACTGTAAAATCATTCAACGAAAAGTCCATTAAGCTGATTAGTAGCAATAAGGCTCGAAAGTTTATTGTCGGACTATTTGTGATACAGGCAGTAGTCGTTGCCTTGAGCGTAAGAGTCGGCTATCCGCCAGATGAGTTATACCACATAAGGTTTATAGAGTACTTGGCAAATAACGGCCCGAGCCCTTTCACGGGTGCTCAAAAGAATGCCTTCTATCTAGGTGATATTTCACGTATCCCAGAATATCTTTACCAATACATTATGAGCTTTATTTATCGAGCTACACCATTTAGCACTTACAACACCTATATGGCCTTTCGCTTTATCTCTGTTGGCTTGTCAGCTGCTACTTTACTGATGTTGGCTAGGCTTGGAGATAGGCTAAAGATACCAACTAGCGTAACTAATTTTAGCCTATTGATCCTATCGAACTCGGCACAGTTCTTGTTCCTGAGTGCCTCAATCAATAGTGACTTACTGGTCTGGTTTTTGGTTGCAAGCTCGCTTTGTGTGCTGGTTGATTTTATAAACAATAGATCCTTAAAGACGCTATTTTTCTTGGCCGGTATCGTCACATTTGGGATGGTGACTAAGCGCACTTTTATGCCAATTGGATTTATGATTGCCCTTGCGGCCGCCATTAAAGCTTTTACTCTGAGAGAAACGTTATTCAAACAACTGAAGAAACCAGATGTGTACCTTTTGCTATCGATTGGATTTTTCGTAGTAGGATTTGGGCTATTCGCTGAAAGAGTAGGCGTTAACCTTATAAAATACCAACAGATAAAACCGACCTGCATGGACTTACACACGAAAGACGAATGCATTCAGAACGGAGTAGAGAGAAGAAACTTCAACATAAAACAGGCGGGAATAGAGGACACGCATAGTTACAATATCCTAGAATACGGTTTTGGTTGGAGCTATTTGACGGTCAGTAAATTAGTTGGGACTCAGGGCTGGACGGTTGGTGCGACCCCGCCTGCGGTTCTTACCCTCACGGTCTTGCTTATGTCGGCAATTGGGCTATTTGGAAGCTTTATTGAGGCAAAAGCAAAGACTAAAGACAAACAGAAGTTGATCCGGCTGATAATGTATTTCGGCTCATTAGCGTTTATTATTTATAACTTTTGGTTTAATTATCAGGTGTATCAACGTAGCCATCTGCCCGGGCTAGCCCTGCAGGGTAGATACATCCTACCGCTGGCAACTATCTTTTTATTGCTCAGCTGCTATTACATACATAAACATGTCATTAAGCACTCAAGCGTACGTAGAGTGTCAGCTCTGTTGTTGTTAGCTCTGGTGCTGTATGGCTCTGGATTGCACTTAATATTGACGAAGGGCAACTATACCGACAATGTCTTCCGGCCAAAGATTATATTCGATCGTGATAATCTAATCAGTGAGTACGAGCCCAGTATCTAGAGCTACTTGAGCAGCCTTTCCAAGTAACGACCGTAACCGCTTTTCTTGAGACTTTCAGCCGTATCTGCTAATTTCTGATCATTAATCCAGCCATTACGCCAAGCCACTTCTTCGATGCAACCAATCTTGAGTCCTTGTCGCTCTTCAATAACTTGGACAAATTGCGAGGCTTGATTCATGCTGTCGAAAGTACCGGTGTCTAGCCAGGCTGTTCCACGATCGAGCAGAGCGACTTTTAGCTTCTTCTCGTCAAGGTAGGCATTTATTACCTCGGTTATTTCCACCTCACCACGATCGCTCGCTTTAGCGTTTTTGGCATGTTTTACGGCGTCGTTATCAAAGAAGTATAGACCAGGTATAGCGTAGTCACTTTTTGGATTCTCTGGTTTTTCTTCAATAGAAATTACGTTTTTATCATCGTCGAACTCAACAACTCCGTAACGGTTTGGATCAGAAACCTGGTAGCCAAAAACTACGCCGCCATCTGGGTCATTATAGTTCTGTAGCTTTTGCCCCATGTCGCTACCGTAAAAGATATTATCACCTAGAATCATACCGACTTTATCTTCGCCAATGAATTCAGCACCAATAACAAATGCATCAGCTAGACCACGAGGCTCTTCCTGCACTAGATAGCTGAAGCTGCAACCAAGATCAGATCCGTCACCAAGTAAGTCTTTGAATCTGTCTATGTCCTTAGGCGTACTAATTATTAGAATCTCACTAATCCCAGCCATCATTAGAGTGCTTAGTGGGTAGTAAATCATCGGTTTGTCATAAATCGGCACAAGCTGTTTACTGATGCCTTTAGTGATCGGATAAAGCCGTGTGCCTGATCCGCCTGCTAGAATTATGCCCTTCATAAATT
>JAGPDM010000065.1 GCA_018057585.1 Candidatus Saccharimonadota bacterium | reverse complement strand
TTGCTAGAGCTTATCGCTGCAGGTGTTAAAAAAGCTAATGAGATGGAGCTAGCGGCCAACAAAGATTAATAATTGAAAGTTAGTTTTTACCGTCTTGATTACGCTTCTCACGATCTTGTTCAGTTTCTGTTGGACGGTTGTAGTCATCTTCGATTCTAAAAGTATTGCCATCTTCGGGCGTAGAGACCTCAATAAACACTCCCCCACCTTTGCCTCCCATTAGACGGTGCTTCTGTCCAATCATGCAGGTGTAGCCTTCGCCTTCTTGCAGGTGGATCTCTTGCATGTCACCGTCAGAATTTTCAATTAAAAGTACTGGATCACCCCCGCCCCAATACCAACTCTCCTGCTTCCTGTCATGAGCCTGTAGGCTGCTGCGCTTACCTTCGTTAAGGTACAACATTTTGCCCATATATGGCAGACCATCAGGCACAAAATGAAGTTCGTGACCCCAGTTTTTTTCTATTCGTCTGATATAAGGTTTATTGCTAAATTTGCTGACATCAACGCCGGCACGTAATTCTTCTAAAGCTTTTTGTTCATCTTCGGTCATTTTTCTTTTCCTCTTTTGCTTAATTATGAGTATAGCAAATTTATCTGTATTTTGTAGCCAATAACTGATGTGCTAGATTTAGTGCATGCTAACTAACTTAAAAAGCTACTCTAAGTTACAGTCTCATTATGACTCAATTAAGAATACAGACATCTCACAGCTGTTTACTGATGGTCAGCGAGTGAATAATTTCAGCTTAGACTTCGATAATCTCTACGTTGATTATTCTAAAAATAAAGTAACTAGCGAGACCATTAGTCTTCTTACTGATCTTGCGACAGAAGCCAACGTAGCAAAAGTCCGCGATCAGATGTTTGCAGGAGCTAAGATTAACACAAGCGAAGACCGATCAGTTCTCCATACGGCACTTCGTAATATAGATAACAATCCAATAGTGGTTAATAGTAAAAATATCGTTGATGAGATAAATGCGAATTTCGATAAAATGCGTGAATTAAGCGATAACATACGTTCTGGTGGCATCAAATCATCTGATGGTACTTCGATCAAGAACATAGTGAATATTGGCATCGGTGGCTCGGATCTTGGTCCCGCCATGGCCACGGAAGCTTTAAGGTTCTACTCCGATCGTTCTCTAAATTATAGGTTTATTAGCAATGTTGATCCAAGTGATTTCTACGAGAAAACTCAAGGTCTTATACCATCAGAAACCCTATTTATAATTGTCAGTAAATCCTTTACTACACTCGAAACAATCAGCAATGCTGAAACCGCCAGGGCTTGGCTAAAGGATTCTGGCATTATTGATGCTAGTAATCAGTTGATCGCTGTTACGTCCGACCAGAAGGCTGCAGAAAGTTTTGGAATTAAATATGATAACATCTTTAATATGTGGGATTTTATAGGCGGTCGCTATAGCCTGATGAGCGCTGTTGGCTTGTGTTTGATGATCGCAATTGGATCAGATAATTTTGACGAGATGCGTCGAGGTGCACATGCAATGGATCAGCACTTTCTAGATACAGGCTTTCAAAGTAACGCTCCTGTGATTCTCGGTTTAATCGGAATTTGGAATCATAACTTCATTCACTATCCAACAGAAGCAATTTTGCCATACTCTGAGTATCTTAAAGACCTGCCGGCCTATCTGCAACAAGCTAATATGGAGAGTAATGGTAAGTCGGTCACTAAGGATGGTCAGGCCGTAAACTACGACACAGGCCCAGTCATATGGGGGCAGGCCGGAACAAACGGTCAGCACGCTTTTCACCAACTGCTACACCAAGGTACAACAGCAGTTCCTGTCGATTTCATTGGCTTCAAACAGCCACTTCATGACACTAACGATCAGCACAAGAAGCTACTTGCCAACATGATTGCTCAATCAAAAGCTCTAGCCTTCGGGAATACCTCCCAGAAAGATCTCCCTGCACACAAGATTATGCCGGGCGACCGTCCGAGCAACACAATTTTATTTGATAAGCTAAACCCATACTCCCTTGGCCAACTAATCGCATTGTATGAGCATAAAATCTTTGTCCAAGGGCAAATCTGGGGAATAAACAGCTTTGATCAGTTCGGTGTCGAGCTCGGCAAACAAATTGCTAGTCAATTTCTAGAAGGCTCGTCCGATCATGACCAAAAACAAGACAGCTCAACCGAAATCCTGCTGCAACAATCAAACCTGAGATAATTACTCACCGCTATTTGTACCGACAATTAATAAGCTCAATGTTTTTTATACGAACTCGAGTACTTCCTTTTCCAAAGTAACAAATGGATGATACTTTGGTTGCAAAGTATCGCAAACCACTGGGCTGTCGTCGTTCTTTATGAGTTCGCTGTTATATTATCAACAATCATTCAGACAACTCCCTTACGGTCGCCCCTAAAGGGTAAGTCTGAATGTCTCTATTGTTGAAATAACACTCACTCATCAGGAAGCTCCTCCTTTATGCCCATACAAAAGGAAACTAACAAATCCCCTCCGGTAGGATTTGAATTAGTTTACTGAATCAGCCTTGAACCTCCACGGACTT
>JAGPDM010000005.1 GCA_018057585.1 Candidatus Saccharimonadota bacterium | reverse complement strand
GACCATCTACCTGCCAAAAGGCACGCTTATTTACGAAGACGGCAAAGTAATTGCCGATCTGGTCAATTACGGTGATAAATTTATCATTGCCAAGGGCGGCCAGGGCGGCTACGGTAACGCCCACTTTAAAAGTAGCACAAGGCAAGCACCGAAGGTCTCAGAACGTGGCGAGCCTGGCGAGAAGCGTGAATTAGAGCTAGAGTTAAAGCTGATCGCCGATGTTGGGCTAGTGGGCATGCCTAATGCTGGTAAAAGTACCTTTTTATCAGTTGTCAGTAACGCTAGGCCGAAGATTGCTGACTATCCATTTACGACACTTGTCCCAAACCTTGGAATTGCCGATATAGACGGCGAGTCACTAGTTATTGCTGATATTCCTGGATTAATCGAGGGGGCTAGCGAGGGTAGAGGTTTGGGAGATGAATTCCTTCGCCATGTCGAGAGAACGGCAGTTCTACTACATCTTGTAGACATTACAGATGATGACTATTTAGATAACTACAAAACCATCCAAAATGAGCTGAAAAACTACAAGATAGACCTAAGTGGCAAGCGACAGGTTCTGGTAGCGACCAAGTCAGACATAATCGACGAGAAAGACCAGAAAGCTCGTTCCAAGAAGCTAGCTAAGGCTGCAAAAATTGAGGTTATGACCATTTCATCCCAAGCACATAAAGGCGTCAGAGAGGTACTCAGGGAGCTAATTAAACAGATCACAGAACACAAGACTAGTATTAAGGCAGAGCAGCCCGATGAGGATGCATTGCCAGTCTTCGAGCTTAGTGAAGAACAGATGGAGTCAGCCTGGAGGGTCGAAAAGATCAATGATATTTACGAAGTCAGCGGCAAGCGAATAGAACACTTTGCTAGACGACTTGATCTTTCCGATTACTATTCACAGCTTAGAATCAAAGATATTATGCGTAAAATCGGTATTTTACAGGAATTGAGCCGACAAGGGATAGCCCAAGACGACTCTGTTCGGATCGGTGATCAGCAGTTTAAGTACTAGTCGAGTTTGCGGTTTTCTTGTCTTTGTCTGGCCTGGCGACGATACCATTCAACCATTTTACCTCGGTGACCAACCCTCAAGGTTGGGTCAAGTAGTCTGCGTTTTCGACTGTTTAACATTGGAAACCCTCTTTCCTAGCTAATAAGTATAATCATATTACGTTTATCTTGCCGTGTCAAGCATTAGCAGTTTGATGATGCCGACTCTTTATGTCTTTATAACTCTGTTATTCGGCCTTACCAGTTTGCTCAAAGTCTGACTGACCATGCTGTTCTAAACTTAAGGAATCCATTACGTTGACCGTTGCATTTGATTGGTCTTTAAGAACGAGATCACCGTTCTTTGTTGGACAGCCGTCAGTATGTACAGTTGCTTGATCTTTAGCAGTTAGATCAAGTTGCTGCAATGACTTACACATGACAGTCCCAATTGATTGATCGTTAAGATATAGTGCGAGATTGTTAATATTGATATCTGTTGATAGCCCTAAGTAAGATTGATCAAATAGGCTAGCAGTTTTAGTTGTAACGTTGTTTGACTCTATCCTGCTTTGATCTTTGAGCAGTATGTCAGAGATTGAGGCATCCTGCGGTAAACTGATAACTACGGACGACGAATCATAATCGCAAGTAATCAGACAGAGATACAACCCGTTGACCTTGTTGATGTTTAATCTGCCATTACTTACATCAGTTTTTATGCTTTCAGGCTGTACGACGCCATCAATTTTGACCGAATAATCATCACCTTTAACAAGCTTAATGTTGACGTTACCTCCGGCTGTTATGCTATCAAACTTATTCAGTTGCCGAACTTGTGGTTGCTTGCTGGATTCGAGTGCCTTTTGCAGATTAGGTCTTGCAGCTGTAAACGATAGGCCAGCAATAATACCACTAGTGATGAGTACAGTGATCAGCCCTATTAAAGTGTATAGTTTCAGTCGTCTGTTTTCTAAAGTCATCAGTGATAGTCCGAGCTGGATAAGCAATATCGATAACGACAAGACTGCAACATAACTAGAAATGATCAATGCATATTCATTATTGGTATTTGGGAAGCTAGTTAGGACTTGCGGTAAATTAACAAAACCTAAATGCGTCAGCATGCCGATTGCTACTACGCTAGCCGAGGCCATGGCCGTAATCGCTAAGGCAACCACTATTACGCCTATGGCCTTGATGACTGCCTTTATAGCCTGCACGATTAGATTGACAGAATTCTCTATAAAACCGCTATCCGTAAATTGCTTGGCTTTCTCTTTAACGTTGCGTTCGATGTCGATCAAGGTCTGATTGCGACCGCGCATTGCATACTCATCTTTAAGGGTCTTAGCCTCTGGCGTAATCACCCACATAATTAAGTAAAGTAAAATTCCGAATCCGTTCAAGAAGGTTATTATTACAAAAGCTAGTCTGACCCATGTGACGTCAATCCCAAAGTAAGCTGCTAGACCTGCAGCGACACCGCCTAGTTCACCATTTTTGGTATCACGAAATAGCCTTTTTGCATGTTTCGAACCGGAGCTTGGGTCCTGCTCTAGCTTCTCGCCATCAGACGAAGCAATGTCATCAACGCTACCAAGCTGATCGATTATCAATTTGATTTCGGAAAGCTCGATAACTGTATCTTTTGCCTTTAATGTGCCAGCTAGTTTCTCAGCGATGCTGCGTTCGATATCATCAATTACCTCCTGGTCGTCGTAGTGGGTTTTAATGTCATCAAGGTAGTCCTTCAAGATCTTGTATGCAGGAGTCTCAATATAGAATGGCTGCTTGGCGATGTTTATCAATTCTGTTTTATTCACTATCTACTGCCTTTCTTTAAATTGGTTATTGTCTTGTTGAGCTGGGTCCATTGCTTGTGATAATCGTTAAGGGTCTCTTTGCCCTGAGCTGTTAAATGGTAATACTTGCGAGGTGGACCGGCATCTGACTCAACCCACTTATAATCCAATGTCCCCTCTTTACGCAAGCGATTGAGTAGGGGATAGACTGTTCCTTCAACAACAATCATCTCGGCTTCCTGTAGCTGGAGAAGGATCTCGCCAGTATAAACTGAATCTTTGGCACAAATTAGCAAGACGCAATATTCGATCAGGCTTTTTCTTATTTGAGCAGTTCGTTGAGCTATTTGATTATTATCTTCCATATATCTATCTTTATTTAAATGGTACCTTGTTACACAAGCTACATTACTCTGCCTAGTTCTTAATGTCAAGATTATTCTTTATAATGGTTAGTATGTCGCAAAGCTTCTATTGGTACGATTACGAAACCTGGGGGATAAATCCTAAGACCACTCGCCCGTCACAATTTGCCGGCCTTAGAACTGATTTAGATTTTAATATCGTTGGCGAGCCATTGGTTTTGTTCAGCAAGCCGACTGATGATTTCTTACCCGAGCCGGATGCCGTTATGGTAACTGGTGTTAGCCCGCAGAAAGCACTAGAAGAGGGCGTGATCGAAGCTGAGTTTGCGGTTGCAATACAAAAGGAGCTATCTAGTCCAGGCACAATTAGTCTTGGCTATAACACGATAAGATTTGACGAAGCTTTTAACCGCTATTTGTTCTGGCGTAATTTCTATAATCCCTATGATCACTCCTGGAAGAATAGCTGCAGTACTTGGGATATCATTGATATGGTCCGTTTGACCCGAGCACTGCGTCCAGAGGGCATTAACTGGCCAGAGCAAGACGGCAAACCAACCAACCGTTTAGAGAAGTTGTCGGTTGCGAACGGAATCGAGCACCAAGACGCTCATGATGCGTTGGCTGATGTCTATGCAACTATCGGTCTAGCTAAATTGATTAAAACAAATCAGCCTAAGTTATTTGAGTATTTATTGAATAACCGAGATAAAAAATCGGTCGCAAGGATGCTCGATGTTAATAATATGATTCCAATTGTGCATGCCAGTGATAAGTTTGGTTCTGACTGCTTAAGCACCGCACTGGTTGTACCAGTTGCTCCGATTGAAGATGGTCGGAAAATTTTGGTTTTTGATCTTAAGACCGATCCGCAACAGATTCTCGATTTAACTGCTGAGCAGATTGCAGAGAACATGTTCACGCCTAGAAAGAATCTACCAGAAGGCACAGAACGGATCGGAGCAAAGGGGATTAAACTTAACGCCTCGCCGGTACTGGCACCAGAATCGACGCTTGATGACGCAGCTGCCGAACGAATATTGCTTAACCGTGCAAGAGCTAAGAAACATTTAGAGTTAATCAAAAAATACAAAGCTGAGATAGCTGAAAAACTTGTGAAAGCACACGAAAGAGACTGGTCGAGCAGTTCAAGAGCTTCATCTGGAGGTGGATTTTCTGATGCCGAAAGCAAACTTTATGATGGTTTTGTACTGGGTAGTGACACCGATAAATTTGATAAAGTTCGAGCTGGAGAGCTGGATATTACATTTCAAGACGAGAGATTACAGGATCTGGTGGCCCATTACAAAGCCCGTAATTATCCCGAACAATTAACCGATGAGGAAAAGTTAGAATGGGAAAAGTATCGTTCAGAAAGGCTATTCAAATCTAAGAATAATTATGAAACTTTCGCTAAGCGACTGGCTGAGCTTGCTGAACAACATAAAGACAGTCCAAAAAAAATCGAGCTGTTAGAAGATCTTCAACTCTACGCCGAATCAATATATCCGCACGACCATGACTGAGCTATATGAGCAATAACATGCTGAATATTCACTGAGTTTCTTGTTGTTATTCTGATTTCTTGACCGTCAAATGATTAAGCGTATACTTAAAACTATGATTATTGAAGTAGACAATATTGAAAAGATTTTTAATGACCGACAAGGTCGAACTGAAGCACTAAAAGGCGTTAGCTTTGGTGTTGAAGAGGGCAAGATACTTGGGCTTCTGGGTCCAAACGGCTCAGGCAAGACTACCCTAGTTAATATTTTAGCAACTTTATCGAAATCGACTGGCGGTAAGGCTACTGTTGCAGGCATAGACGTTGCTAAGTATCCGGAAAAAGTCAGAGAAAAGATTGGTTTAGCCGGACAATTTGCAGCTGTTGACGAAAACCTAACTGGCCGTGAAAACCTAGAAATGGTTGGCCGTCTCTACCACCTAGGCAAGGTTGAGGCCAAGAAAAGAGCCAGTGAAGTGTTGAAACGAATTTCGCTTGAAGAAGCTGCCGATCGAACAGCCAAAGGATATTCCGGTGGCATGAGACGTCGGCTCGATCTCGGAGCGAGCTTACTATACCGACCTGACGTACTGTTCCTTGACGAGCCAACTACTGGCTTGGATCCTAAAACGCGAATTGATTTATGGGCTTTGATCCGCCAGATGGTCGATGACGGCACAACACTACTTTTAACCACGCAATACCTTGAGGAGGCCGATGAGCTAGCCGATAGTATAGTTGTTATAAACAAAGGTGAGATAGTCGCCGAAGGTACGAGTAGTGAATTAAAGAAAGCTCTTGGAGCCGACCAACTTTCATTTGAACTCAGTAATCGGAGCAAGGTAAAAGCGGCAAAAGAAGCACTAGACAAGGCCGGTATCGCAACCAGTCCGATTGAATTTGATCGAACTGGGTCGGTTACCTACACCGTCAAAAACGGGGTTCGTGATCTGGAAGCAAGTATTGCGACTTTGCGTAAATCTAAAATAGAAGTTGCTCATGTTAGCTTGGCTCAGCCGAGTCTTGATGATGTCTTCTTACAGCTTACAGGGGATAAAGATGAATAAATTAGTTAGTGTTATCAGCGACACTAAAGTTATAACAGTTCGTAATTTGACTAAATACGTAAGAATCCCAAGATTAATTGTCTTCAGCACCATTCAACCATTAATGATGCTGCTACTCTTCAATTACGTGTTTGGCGGTGCTCTACGCTTACCACCAGGTGTTGATAAATACATAATCTATTTGCTACCTGGAATTATTGTTCAAGTGGTTCTATTCGGTACGACCCAAGCAACTATTGCCATGGCAGATGATCTAAATAAGGGTATTATCAATCGATTTAAATCATTACCAATGAGCCGTTTCGCAGTTGTGGCGGGTAGGGCATTCGCTGATTTATTACGAAATGCACTTGTTTTAACTGCCATGATAATCCTCGGTTTCATCCTCGGATACGAACTTGGCGGCACGATCTGGCAGGGGCTAGCAGCCTTTGGTTTGGCACTGCTATTTAGTTTTGCGATGAGCTGGGTCAGTATTAGTATTGGTTTACTTGCTAAAGATCCTGAAAGCGCACAGGCAGCTGGGCTGATTTGGGTATTTCCACTAGCATTTGCCAGTTCGATATTTGTACCGATTAATACGATGCCAGATTGGTTACAAGGTTTTGCCGAGAACCAGCCTGTCTCTAGAGTCGCCAGTGCCGTGCGCGAATTGACTCTTGGTGTTGGTAATTACGATAACGTCATGCCTGCTATTTTGTGGTCCTTAGCAATAATGGTTATTTTTGCGTTTATATCAAACCGACTCTACAGAAAAGCTTAGAATAGTTAATTAACATCCAGTCTCAAGTCTGTATAATGACTAATATGAGACGATTATTCTTACTTGCTATAGCTGTGACCGTAATAAGCCTTGCCCTGCCTGCGAGCTTAAATGCTCAGTCGCCAGAGTGGATTAAGAGCTTTGATAGTAAAATAACCATCAATCAAGATAATTCAGCCGACATAACCGAAACGATTGTCTATGATTTCGGCGCTAGTGCTCGCCATGGGATAGAACGGTTTGTAGCACATCAAAACAAAACAGATGGGAACAAGTACTACTATTACAGTGTAGATTTTACTAACACTAAACAAAACGATCGTATCGCTACGACCAAAATCTATGATCAGGGCGACAATACAGTTTTAAGAATTGGAGATCCTGATACAACAGTCAGCGGTATACAGACTTATGTAATTCATTACACGCTAAAACCAGTCATTCAAACAGAGCAAAGTAACGACTATCTCAATCTTGATATTACTGGTAATCAGTGGAATGTTACTATACTCAAAACCACAGCCAGGATTAGCTTTGAGGGCAATGTAGCTCCAACCAAAATCGAGTGTTATAGTGGTGATCTGGGCTCGAAAGACCAATCAGTTTGTAGTGTTAAGAATGACAGCAAGATTGTCAGCCTAGAGAATAATCTTCCTGTAGAGCCTGGTTCAGGTGTGACGACAAACATATTACTACCTAAAGACAGTTACAATAATTATCTTATGGCCCAAGATAAGCCATTGCCGAATCTGTGGCCTGCCGTCGGTCCGCTCATGGCGGTAGTTTTAATAATTTTTGGAACTATTATTCGTTTTAAAGACTATGCTAAACACAAGCGACTCCAGAAGAGCGAAGTTATTGTGCCTCAGTATGAAGCTCCAGACAACCTAAGCCCAGGCGAGGTTGGCCAGCTCAGTGATAATAGCTCAGACATGTCAGAAATCACCGCCAGTATCATCAGTCTAGCGGTTAAAGGCTTTATAAGGATTGAGCAGCTTAATCCTAAAACTATTTTTAAAAAAGCTAAATATAGGTTTCATAATCTTAAACAAGATACGACTAGGCTTCCGCAACATGAGATTAAGCTCTTACACCTAGTCACGCCAAGCGGCTCAGAAACTAACGATCTGGATAAGATCAGTGCCAGCAATGCCCAGACAACCGTACTGTCTGTGAAGAAGATTCTCAAGCAACAGCTGGAGTCAAAAGGATACTATTCGGCTTCTTCTAGCCCGACGAAGATTAATTGGAAAATTGTTATTGGCGTTGGGGGGGCGATAACTGTGGTCGCAAATATAATTGCACTACTAGTTGGAAATACCGAATTTATATACATATTCCTATCAATCGCAGCGGCATTAATTGGTGGCGGTATTGCCGAGACGGTCACTAAGCAGACAACGGTTACCGAATCTGGTTATGACAAATGGGCCGAGGTTGAAGGCTTGAAGATGTACTTGCAGGTTGCAGAAAAAGATCGACTAGATTTCCATGACGCACCAGAGAAGAGCCCGAAAATATTTAATCAGCTACTACCCTATGCGATTGCACTCGGAGTTGAAGAGAAGTGGGCTAAGCAGTTCGAGTCGCTGAACATTAACGAGCAAAGTACTGATTGGTATTCAGGTAATGGCCATAATTTGTCGACGGCTGCTTTTGTTTCATCGCTCAGTTCCGACTTTGGTGGTGCCGTTAGCTCTGGCTTCACACCAGCACAATCTTCGGGCAGTTCATCTGGTGGCTCTGGCGGCGGCTTCTCCGGTGGCGGAATCGGCGGTGGCGGTGGCGGATCTTGGTAGTCATAAGCTATGAAATTCGATAAACCACTAAAAACCCAGCTTGATCAAATAATGCGTATCCAGGCTGATTGGCCAGAAATGGTTAAAACCCACCGTGATCAGGCTATAAACTCAACAATCGGTGTAATACTTGATCCTACATCTAACAAGCCCATGCGTCCTCAGATAGTTGATCAAATAATGACAGAATCGCTATCAGAAATTAATTTAACACAAGACCGTGGTTACCAGTCGCAGCGTGGTCATGGTGGATATCTTAAGGCTCACTCTAATTGGGTGATGGATGAATACGAGGAAGATTGGCCGCAAGCTCAATCAATCGGCGGTACTGGCGCCCTTACGCTTGCAGCGGAAATGATGAAGCAGACTTCAAATACACGAAAGCTGTTGATTGATCCAGGCTACGGCAATCACAAAAATATCTTTAAGAACTTCGATATATCTATCTACAAACGCCAGGTAGATAATCACCCAGGCTATGATCACAGCGTTTACGTAGATGCTCTCAAGTCATCATCTGATAATAGCTGGGTGTTGCTCCAGGCCGTTGCCTACAATGGCGATGGTCATGACAGAACCGCTAGGCAGTGGGACCAAATATACGAAATATTAAGTGCTAAATCTATGGCTGTTGTTATCGATTGTGCATATTATGGTCTAGCTGATTCGTTTGAGAGCGACAACTATGCACTAAAAAAGCTGCTGAAAACTGATGTTCCAGCTATGGTTTGCTTGTCAAACTCTAAGAATCTCGGACTTTACCAGGAGAGGCTGGGTGCACTTTATTGCTTGAATGTACCCAAAGATCAAGCATCTGATTGGCAGTCGCAGCTCAACGTAATAGTTCGTCGGTTGTACTCGAATGCTTCTCGGCTAGTTGCGGAAACTGCTTCTGAGGTTTTATCTAATGACAGCTACATTTCTCAGGTCGAACGCGAGATTGATCAAATACGTACAGGTTTACTAATTGCTAATCGTAGGGCTATAGTTGATGTCTTAGGCAGTGAATATAGCTGGATAAACCAGACCAAAGGGCTGTTCTTGCAACTATTTACAGGTGGCTTTAGCGAACTACAGCTAGACCAATTGAGGGCTAAAGGTGTGCTTATCCTGCCCAACTCTCGTATTAACGTGGCATCAATTAGTCCAGCGTCCATACATCGATTTGCAGACAATCTTAAATCAGTTATTTAGTCCATTTTGTAGACGATATAAACTCCGGCTAAGCCACCAAAGAATCCACCGACAATACTCAGCATACCAAGTGAACTCGCACCAAATAAAACGGGTAGATATGAGCCAACGATAGTTGCAAAAGTTAAAACTAGATATTTCGCTGTTTTTTCCATGCTATCATATTAACAGACCTGTAAATTGGAGACTGCAATGTGGAACGAAACTGGAAATTCAATAACCAAGAAGATTAAATTTGATGATTTTAAGCAAGCCTTAAAATTTGTTAATGAAGTTGGGGAATTAGCCGAGACTGAGAATCACCACCCTGATATTAAGCTTGGATATGGTTTTGCCGAAATCAGCCTGACAACCCACTCGGAAGCTAAGGTGACGGAAAAGGATAGACAAATGTCCGAAAAGATTGATCGAATAATCGATAATAGGATTGAATAGTGGCAACCAGGCAGCAGTTAAAACAGATCGAAGATTGCCGGAAGGACTTCGGCTTCATTGGGAATTTAATCGGTAGGATGGAGATTGGTGAATTAAAGAAAACTCTTACTCCCCAGGAGACAGTCGAAGCTCTAGTATATGGTACGAATAATAATTCTTTCGTATTCATGGCTGCAACAAATGAAAGAGTTTACTACATCGACAAACGATTCATGAACTCTCGGATCGACGGCTATAGCTATACTCATATAGAAAGCATCAATTACGATATTGGTGTCATGGCTGGCATGGTTAGCTTCGCGGCTGCAAACGGTACGATCGAGCTTAGGTTTGCACCAAATAAATTAATTCGAAGGTTTGTCAGAGTGACGCAAGATCGAATCCACCGAGCTCATAGCAGACAGCAGAAGCCCACACAGATCAATCAAGCACCAACTCAGCCAAAAGTAGTCCAGCAACAGCCAGCCTACAGCCAGCAACAGGTTCAGCCACAAAATAGCTATGTTAACGAGCTGGAAATGCTAGAGAGACTAGCTAAATTGCATGCAGACGGAGCGATAACAGATACAGAATTTCAAACCGAAAAAGCCAAGATCATTGGTTGATACTAAGTGTTGGTCAGCCAATAATTTGAGTGAAGGCTTGGCTTGGATCTTCTTCGAGATTTTGCACGCTGAAGTCGGCGAATCGTAAGCTATCTAGCTTGATTCTTACAATCGCATAATTGCCTGATTTGAGTTTGACAATAGGTGGAAGCCAGTTGATGTCGCCCTTTGGCTTGATGTGAGCTAGCTTTTTAAACAGCTCTTCCATAGTTCCGCCTTCAGCTGTTATTTCTTCGGCTACACCTGTTGCTTGGATAGTTTGCTGAGAGGCAAAATCGTAACTAGTTACAGAAATCTTATTATCTTTCTGTAGACATTGGTATTTTTCTGTATCTGTCTTAGTTACAAAAAACAGATCGAATGGATCCTGACGAATTACGAAAACTGCACTAGAGTGTGGAGCTTCGTGCTTTTTGTTAAACGAAACTACCGATAAAGGGTTTTGATCGATCAGGGTTTTGGCTTGTTGTTGTGCAGTTGTGCTCATCAACTCAAATTATACATCAGATAGATTAAAACGCCATTGCTTATTCATAGCCAGCAGTTAGGAGTCTTGCATGGAGAGCTTTATCGCGCAGTGGCCAATGCTCATTCTGATTTTGGTTTGGAGTTTCTTGCGAGCCTTTCTGATTGCTATCGGATCAAGTTCGTACTTCTCTTGGCGAAGTATCATAAGTAGTTGCGACATTAGCTGGCTGATGAACTGCTCACCATACTGCTTGATCAATAAATCTAGGGTTTGGTCGACATTTTCGAAACCAAGTACTTCCATCAAGTTTTTAACCTGGACTCGCTGTTGAGCATGGCTTTTATTGGGATCTGCTAATATCTTTTCCGATACGGCAATGACCGATTTCTGCAGATCTGCTGATTCTGCCCGTGTCTGGACTTCTTGATTCGTCTTTAATTGGCCGATACGTTTAGTTAGCTTCGACGTTAGTTCTGTAGCTGCCTGCTCAATGTCTTTCGGTTCGTCTTCGGTTTCAATCGCGCTTTTATAAGCTTCTGCCAACTGGTCTTTATCTAACTCGTTCTTAGCCACTAGATTATCAGTTGGTGTGTCTTGGATAGCCACCACGACTGGTTTGGCGATATTGTCCCTAATCTCTAGCTCTTGATCATCGCTTGGCTTACTTTCGCTCTGCTTCTCAACTTGCCTTGCAGGCTTTAGGTCCACTGCTTCAGGTTCATCTATCGTTTCTACCAGGTTTTCTGGCTCTTGACTAATTATCTCAGTGTTTTCAATCTCTGGTGAGTCTTCTGGTTTCTCTATTTGTTCAGGAATCGATACTTCTGGGATAGATTCTGTTTTCTCGTCTTGCTCTACTACAATCGACGTTTCACTGATTTCTTCATTCCTTATCTGATCTTCTCTCTGCAAGTTAAGCTGTCTTTCTAGTTCTTCAGCTGTGGCTTCGGGTGTCGATACTTCTGCCTCAGGTGATTCAGCTACTAGTTCAACCTCCATGGCAGGAAGTATTGGGCTTTCTACAGTTTTGTCGGGCTGCTTCTCGGTAGAGTTTTTGCCTTGAAATAACTTTTCTAACCAAGATTGTTTTTTAGGTTCTTCCTCTGCTAGCTCGACTTCATCGTCGGTCTTTTCAGGTGCTGTTTCTGGGCTGTCTGAGATTACCGAAAACTTTCGTTTCAGCTTTTCGTCCTTTTCGCTATCTGGTCCAATTTCTGCTGACACTGGTTATATCCTATAAATATTTCTACCAATTATAGCATTTTACTGGAAGCAGTTATCTATAAATAACTGCCAAGATGTTACGATAATAGTAAATATGAACCAGTTTGTAGAATAGATAGAAGACTACTTAAAAGAAGTCTCTATCATCTTCGCATCAGATAGAGCCAAAGAACACGCCTATCGCCTAGCATGGAGCGGTCGATGAACTCTATTGGACACATCTAGGCCATCAATGAACCAAGAAAGACACAGCTTGGTAGTCCAGACTTTGCTTTTATAAATTAGAAAAATAATCAACTGACACTAGGCTATGCCGAGGCCAAAGATATAGACAAAAATCTCGGTATTACAGAAAAGTCCAAGCAGATGGAAAAATATAGCGGCATTTAGTCTGGTTAAGATAAAACAGTGGTAAAATGTTTAATATGAAACATAAAGTTGAAAATCCAGAAAATCTTCCTACTGAGAAAAACTTACAGTCAACTAATGATAGCAAGTTAAAACCTGATGCTAAAAAAGCAAAGAAAAAGCGCAAGATTAATAAGAAGTTAATCGGAATTATTGCCGGCTCGTTGCTGCTCGTGTTTGTAGCTAGTAACTTGATAGTTGGCTATGTTTATAAAGACAAGGCCTATCCCAACAGCTATATCGGCACTGAGAAAATCAGCGGCTACAGCGATAAACAACTCGAAAGCTTGGTGCCGGAAGAAATAACAATCGAGAGCGAAGCTGGCGTAAAAAAAGAAGGCGTCAAAAAGCCAGAGCCATACGCTAGGAATTTTAAGCGTCAAGAACTTGGAATATTGATGGACGAAGTAAAAAGTACAGCAATAGTCGGGCGACAAAAGGGCTATCTGCCGGTTTGGCAACTAGTTATAAAACAGCAATATGACTTACCATTAAAAGTATCTGACAAAAAATTTAATGAACAACTAAACGAAGTTAATGAGCAGCTGCGTACACCACCACAAAATGCCGAAATAATAAAAGATAAAGAGCAATTTAAGATTGAAGCTGAACAGTCAGGTAAAAAAGTTGATCGCAAAAAGATGCAGGAGTGGATCAATACTAAAATGAACAAAAACAACAAGACGATTCAGCTGCCTTTTGAGGACGAAAAGCCTGAGATATCGACCAAAGATATCGAGCATAATCGTGACGAGCTAAATACAAAGCTTGAGCAAAAAGTGAGTATTAAAAATAATGATAAAGCTATAGTACCTAGTAAGCAGGCGAAATTAACTTGGTTCGCTAAGAAGGATGATAGCTTTGTGCCAAGCAAACCAGCCATAGCTGCCTACCTTAATTCATTGATCGACAGTGCAAAATTGGAAATTACCAACAGTACTGAATTGACAAATGCAATTTATGCTCAAGTCAACGAAGGGAAAGCCCCAAATGCTGAATTGATTATTAAAACCAAAGCTCGGGTAATTGCACCAAAACGTTCAGGCGGTGGTAGCCACTACACCTATTGTATTCAGGCTAAAGGAATAAGTGGAGCAAATTTGAGTAGCTTTGCTTCAAAAGCGGCATCAACCTTAGCGGATTCACGCAGTTGGGCAGGTAGTGGTAGGGTCAGCTTCTCTGAAGTTAAGAGCGGCTGTACTTTCACGTTGTGGCTTAGTGCCGCCAACTTAGTGCCGAGTTTTAGTAGTGGCTGTAGTGCTAGTTGGAGCTGTCGAGCCGGTAGTAATGTAATAATAAATGCTGATCGTTGGAACGGTGGCACTACTGCCTGGAATGGTGCTGGTGGCAATATCAACGACTATCGTTCGATGGTTATTAACCACGAGGTAGGCCACTTTATCGGCTTCGGTCATGCGAGCTGTGGTGGTGCTGGCCAGCCGGCACCCGTTATGCAACAGCAATCAATTAGTTTGCAAGGTTGTAAGTTCAATCCGTGGCCAACCGCCAGTGAGCTTGATCGAGTCTAGGAACACACTAGTAGTAAGCACATCTACGCCATCTTCGACAAAAGGTAAGATCATCAATTTTCGATTTATTAGCACTAGGCTATTGATATTCTGGATTTGGGAAATCGAAACGGGCACCAGTTTCCCATTCGGAACCAATGTTGCCGTGTGAAGGGAAACCACCAGCATCTTTGAGCATTCGGGCGGTTTGTAATAAATTCCAAGTGGTGAAAGTGGTGTTGCGATTAGTGAACTCATTATCATAACCAGCTCGTTTGCCGTCTTCTAGTTTGTCGCCGTAGCTTGGGCCAGGACCAGCCTCACCAATCCAGCCAGCATCAGCCTGTGGAGGCACAACATAGCCGATATGTTGCAGTGCATAAAGTATTTCCATGGCACAGGCTTTTACGCCGTCCTCATTACCAGTAACTAGACAACCGCCAGTTTTGCCATAGTACAGATATTGACCTTTATCATTAGTCTTGCCACTGTTGCTATAGAGCCGTTCGATCGCCATTGTGGCCACGCTAGATTTAACACCTAACCAGATTGGCGTACCAATTACTAAAATATCTGCTTCCATAATTTGTTCCTGAATCCTTGGCCAAGCATCCTCGTCCCAACCTTCTTTGGTCATATCTGGTGACATACCAAACGCTATCTTCTCATCGACTGGTTTAATGTGTGTCACGCCAACGCCTTGTGCTTCCATGATTGCTGCTGATTTATCGATTAGGTGCTGAGTATGTGATTCTCCTGGCGAACGCTGAAGCGTGCAATTTAGATAAACTGCCTTTAGATCTGAATAATTTCTTTTTGCTTGATCTGCCATACATGTATCCTCCTAAATGGTACTATTAGAGTATCGTGAGTGATGAGTTACAAGCAAATCTGGTACCACTAGCTGAGCGTATGCGTCCAGTCACAGTTTCCGATGTGATTGGCCAAGAGCATATTCTTGCTAAAGGAAAATTTATCAGAGAAATTATTGAAGCTAATCAGCCAACAAGCCTGATTCTGTGGGGTCCGCCAGGTACAGGTAAGACTACTTTGGCCCGAATAATGGGCGAGGCTTGGAAGGCGGATTTTATTGAGATATCGGCAGTTACTAGCGGTCTAGCTGATGTTAGACAGGTGATAAAGCATGCTCAGCAGAACCAACGACTTAAGCAACGAACGCTACTATTTGTTGACGAAATACATAGATTCAACAAGGCGCAACAAGATGCATTTCTGCCCCATGTTGAAAATGGCACAATCATACTGATTGGTGCTACAACCGAAAACCCTAGTTTCGAAGTCATTAGTGCCTTGCTAAGCCGTACTCGAGTTGTGGTCCTTGAGCCACTAAGCGAGGACAGCCTTGCCAGCTTAATCAAAAAAGCGGCTAAAGAAATAAAAGTGAAAATAACCGATAAAGCCATTAGACAACTGGCAGCTATGTCGATGGGTGATGGCCGAGTTGCACTAGGCACACTAGAGTCAGCTGCAAAATTAGCTAAATCAGAATCAATAAAACCAGAATTGATTGCTCAAGCCATGCAACGTAACGCACCAGCTTACGATAAAAACGGTGAAGATCACTACAATGTAATCAGCGCATTTATTAAAAGCATGCGTGGCAGCAACGCTGAGGCTGCACTCTATTACATGTTCCGTATGTTGCAGGCCGGCGAAGATCCGAAATTTATTGCTCGTAGGATTGTGATCTTCGCGAGCGAAGATATCGGCATGGCTAGTCCCCACGCCATAACTTTGGCTGTAGCAGCTTTCCAGGCAGTAGAGCGTATTGGGTTGCCAGAAGGCGAGTATGCATTGTCGCAAGCAGTAATTGCTATGTGCCAAGCTAAGAAATCACGGGCTGTGGCGACTCAGATGTCTGAATCAAAGACACTCGCTCGAGATTACCCAAACGATAAAGTACCGCTACATTTGCGAAATGCACCAACAAAACTTATGAAAAATTTAGGTTATAATGTAAACTATAAATGGGAGGCAGATTTTCAGCCACAACAAGGCTTTTTGCCTGAAACCATAAGCAAAAAATAGAACATAATGTGAAATTTATTTAAGAAAACGGAGCTGGTTGTGCACATTCAGAAAACTTTATTATTCCTAGGCAAAGGAACTTTAATTATATTGGCGATTTTGATTGCACTAGCTTTAATCGCACTTGTAGTAATATATTTCGGCTTTCTTAATAAGAATGATCGTAAGCTTATTAATCTACCACTACAGACGATCAAGCAAGGTGACGTTACTAGAAAGTACCGAGTTTATGTGCCAGATGGGTATGATAAATCGAAGAGCTATCCAGTACTAATGATGATCCATGGCTACAGAGATTATGGACGATTGATCGGCTTGTACACTGGTGCTGCTAGTCTAGCTGAAAGAGAGAATACGATCTTGGTTCTACCTGAAGGTACTAAAAAAATGGGTTTATTGATGCCTAAGTCATGGAATGCTACAATCTGTTGTGATGAAGCACGTAGCCAGGAGCTCTCAGACAGCAAGTTGCTCTATGGCATAACTAAAAAAGTTGAAGCTGATTACTCGATTGATACAAAAAAAGAATATGTAGCCGGGTTTTCTAATGGTGCAATGATGACTCAACGACTAGTCGTAGACTATCCCGACCAGTACAAAGCCATGGCAGTAGTTGGCGGGGCTATCGGTGGCTATAATGGCCTAATTGGCCCACCGAGCCAACCGATCAACGCATTATTTATGAATGGAGAGCAAGACACAACCGTGCCACCAAAAGGGCGTGAGACGGCTGACGGCTATGAGTGGCTACCCAGATCTCGCATGATTGAAGATTGGACTAAAGGCTGCGACAAGCCACAAACTACCGATAATAAAGAAAAGACTTTAGTTCGCTACGGTAAGTGCAAAAATGGTTCAATTGTCGAAGCAGAGCTCTATCATAATCTTGGTCATGCTTGGCCAGGGGCTAGGTATCGACACCGCCAAGATGATATCGCATCAGGCACTAATCGCATGTGGCAATTCTTCGGGTCTTTGTAGTCTACTTGTGGAATATTCTGTGAGCAAACCGCTTCGGCACGAACTTACGAAAGGTTTCGGGCGGCTGCCAGTCTGCTGGCCTAGTTGTACGGAATAAAAACACCCCAGCGATTATCAGTCCCCAAGCAGGGATCAAGGGTAGTGCCCCAAAGACGACGCCCGTGAAGATCATTAACCACGCAAGTAGTTCTTTTAACAGTCGTTTAATTCTATTCTTATCCACTATTTACATAGCTTACTAATTAATCGTCGCCGAGAGGGTTGGCTTTAACGTATGACCCTAGAACTGTGACAATGCTCTCATTGGCTTCGAGATCCTTTATAACTTCCCTAGATTCGTCCAGCGAGGCTTCAAAATCAACATAGAAAAGATAGTGCCAAGCTTTGCCTGGGACTGGCCGAGATTCGATCTTAGTAAGATTGATGTTGCGCTCAGCAAAATAGCCTAGAGCTTTGTGTAAGACTCCTGGTTGTTCAGGTAACTCTAGGGCGACCGAGGTTTTATTCGCGTTGTCTGGTTGTTGCTTTGATTTCTGAATGATAATGAACCTCGTATAATTATTTTGATCATTTTCGATCTCAGTGGCTAGCACCTTTAGATTTAGCTTTTCAGCAACATCTTCGCTAGCGATTGCTGCTTGATAATTCTCCCCAGCTTCAGCTACTTCTTCGGCGGCACGAGCTGTATCATCGGAATTGATTCTTTCGGCCTGTTCTAACTTATCATCCAGGAAACTTTTACATTCGGCAAGTGCGATTGGGTGTGAATAGACTTCAGATATACTGCTGAGTTCCGCATCCTGGTTTGCAAGCAGCGAGAAAGATACGTGCAAGTAGATTTCGCCAGCTACCCAGAGCTTCTCTTCTAAGAGCAGTCCATAAACTTCGTTGATTGAACCGTAAATTGAATTTTCGATTGCGACAATTCCGTATTCGGCTCGAGCTGATTTAACTGTCTCGAAAACTTCAGAAAAGCTAGAGCAGTGTAGCCCATCGCTGTATTTGAATAGTTTCTGACGAGCTTTGTCGTGGAAAGATCCGACTTGACCTTGGATTGCAACATTCATAAGCCATAACTATAACTGATTGAAAAAGATAAAGATAGTATGTATAATAGGTCACCTTATGGCAGAGACTATTTCAGTACGAGGGGCGAGAGAACACAATCTTAAAGATATCAATATTGATATCCCGAGGGATAAATTAGTCGTTATTACTGGACTCTCTGGCTCAGGTAAATCTTCACTGGCTTTTGATACGATTTATGCCGAAGGTCAGCGACGATATGTTGAGTCTCTTAGCTCCTACGCCCGACAGTTCCTGGGATTAATGGAGAAGCCAGATGTTGATCAGATTGATGGATTAAGCCCAGCTATTAGCATCGATCAGAAATCGACTAGTCGTAACCCAAGATCAACAGTTGCAACGGTCACAGAAATTTACGATTATTTACGACTGCTGTTTGCTCGGATTGGCGTGCCTCATTGCCCGATTTGTGGCAAACAGGTTAGCAAGCAGAGTGCTAAGCAGATTGTAGATGCAATTCTCAACCTGCCTGAAGCTAAGAAGTTGCTCGTTATAGCTCCGATCGTCAACGACAAGAAGGGTGAGTTTGCCCACGTGCCAGAAGAGTTTAAAAGATCGGGCTTCCAGCGGGCGAGAGTTGATGGCGTTATTTATAGTCTTGATGAATGGCCGAATCTTGATAAAAATTATAAACACACTATTGAGATTGTGGTTGATCGTTTAATCAATGAAGAGGAATCACGCCAACGCTTGAGCGAATCCGTTGAGGCAGCTCTAGATCTATCTGACGGAATATTGAAGATCGTGAATGCCGAAACAGACGAGGTTCATATATTTAGCGAACAGTTTGCTTGTGTTGATCACCCAGATGTCGGTATTCCTGAGCTGGCACCGAGAACCTTTAGCTTTAATAGCCCACACGGAGCTTGCCCAACCTGCTCAGGTCTCGGTAGCCGTAAAGAGGTTGATCCCGAGATGGTGCTTGCAAGTGAAAATCTTACGATTGCCGAAGGTGCCATTAGGGTCTGGACTAATATGCGTGATGATAGCTGGAATCTTAAAAAGGTAGAAGCAGTTGGTCAGAAGCACGGCTTCAATCTTAATACACCCTGGAAGAAGTTGAACGAAGATCAGAAAGCGACAATTTTGTATGGCACAGGTAAAGAGAAGTTCTATGTCAATCTTGGTAACGGCCGTGGTTGGGACGCAACATATGAAGGCGTTATACCTAACCTAGAAAGACGACATACCGAAACTGATAGCGAGTTTATGCGTAAAGAGATCGAGAAGTACATGATTGAGCGTCCTTGCCATGTTTGCAAGGGTCGACGATTAAAGCCTGAAGCACTAGGGGTCACGATCCAGGACTATTCGATCATGGATGTTTGCGAATTATCAATCTCTGATTCATTGGAATTTTTCACAGACATAAGGCTTGATGAAAGAGATGTTTTTATTGCTAAACAGGTTCTGAAAGAAGTTAAAGAACGGTTAGGCTTTTTAAATGACGTCGGGCTAAATTACCTGACATTACTGCGAGCAGCTAATACTTTGAGTGGTGGTGAGGCTCAAAGAATTCGCCTAGCGACACAGATCGGTTCTGGCTTGCAAGGCGTTCTGTATGTGCTAGATGAACCAAGTATTGGGCTGCATCAACGTGATAATTCACGATTAATAAAGATGCTTACTAGGCTACGTGATCTAGGTAACTCTGTAATTGTGGTTGAGCACGATGAGGACACTATGAACAATGCGGATTACTTAATTGATATCGGCCCAGGAGCTGGTGTCCATGGCGGCGAAGTAGTTGCAGAAGGCACACCAGATCAGGTTAGAGCTAACAAAGACAGCATCACTGGTAGATATTTATCTGGCCTTGACGAGATAGCTGTGCCGAAGAAGCGTCGCAAGGGTAACGGTAAGGAACTAATAATACGTGGTGCAACTGAGCACAACCTAAAGGATATAGATGCGACAATTCCGCTCGGTGTTATGACGGTCGTTAGCGGTGTCAGTGGTTCTGGCAAATCAAGCTTAGTTAATTCGATTCTAGCTAAAGAGCTATCACACAAACTGCAAAGATCGCGTGCTCTCGCTGGCAAGCATCAAACTATCGAAGGCATCGAGAACTTGGATAAAGCCATAGTGATTGATCAGTCGGCAATAGGTCGCACCCCAAGATCTAATCCAGCGACTTATACTGGTTTATTTACTCCAATTCGCGAGCTCTTTGCTAAAACACCTGAAGCTAAAATTCGTGGCTACAAACCAGGCAGATTCAGCTTTAACGTCAAAGGTGGCCGCTGTGAAACTTGTTCTGGAGACGGAGTAATCAAAATTGAAATGCACTTCTTACCTGATGTTTATGTTAATTGCGACGAATGTAATGGTGCTAGATATAATCAAGGTGCATTAGAGATCCATTATAAGGGCAAAAATATATCTGATGTTCTGAATATGACTGTCGATACTGCGGCTGATTTCTTTTCAAACGTACCTACGCTAGCCAGGAAGCTAGAAACTTTGAAAGAAGTCGGCTTAGACTATGTAAGGCTGGGTCAGCCTGCCACACAGCTTTCTGGCGGTGAGGCACAGCGAATCAAACTGGCTACAGAATTAAGTAAGCGTAGTACCGGCAAAACTATGTATATTCTTGATGAACCAACTACTGGACTGCATTTTGCTGACGTCAAAAGACTGCTCAGTGTACTTGAGGCGTTGGTCGAAGGTGGAAACTCGGTTGTTGTTATCGAACACAATCTAGATGTAATTAAAATGGCTGATTACTTGATTGATCTTGGACCAGAAGGCGGTGAGGCTGGCGGCCAGATAATCGCCAGCGGTACACCGGAGAAGGTCGCTAGGGTCAAAGAGTCTTACACTGGCCACTATCTCTCGAAAATACTCAAATAGCTCTCTAGCTAGTGAGCAACTACAAAGAATAAGGCGACAATAACAACAAGTAATAATAGTGAGATAACATCGATGTATCTTTCGATTTGATCTTTGTATTTTTTGCCTAGAAAAGCCGACAATCCAGCAACAGTGAAGAATCTTGAGCCCCGACCGATGACTGATGCGATTAGGAATACGACGAAGTTTATTCTGAAAGCACCGGCACTGATCGTGATTATCTTATAAGGGATTGGGGTAAACGCAGCAGCAAAAACGGCTAAACTGGCATTGTTCTTATAGGCAACACCAATATCGGCAAATTCTTTATTGATATGCAATGTGTTTATAATCCACTGGCCAACGCTTTCCATCAGTCCAAAGCCAATTAAATAACCGAATATGCCACCGACAACAGATGCGATCAGGGTTATACTGGCATATTTAAGCCAGTGTTTTGGCTTGGCAAAAACCATTGCCATCAACAGCGGATCTGGTGGTAGCGGGAAGAACGAGCTTTCTGCAAAGCTTAGCCCAGCCAGTGCAGTCTTTGCTCGCTTATGAGAGGCCCATTTTACTACCCAGTTATAGAGTTTTCTAATCCAGTCTTTTGGTTTGGCAAGTATTTCTATGAGTATTAAAAAGGGCTTGCTCTGTATGAAGTCATCGTATTTCGGCTTTTTACCTTTTTTTAATTTGAACAATTGCATCATCTGATTATAACCTAATTGTTAACCTCTAGCATCTAGCTAGTCGTTGTTTGGCTTTTTAAGTAACAATATATGAGTTATTATGTACAGTAGAAAACTATGGATCCAAACTCACAACCAACAAATTCGAACAATAGCCAGGCTCAAGGTGGTTATCCAGAGCCGAACTCAGTAAATCCTGCCGGTTTTTCGTCTTCACAGGATGTCGTACTGAATAATCAAAGTCAGGATAATACATTTCAGATTCCACAGTCAGGGATTACACCCGAGCAAACGTATCAACCACCTCAGCAATCCGAGCCAGTCACTGCTCGGTCTGATAGCTATTCTCAAGGCAACAAGCGTGAGTTGCCGATATTTATGCAGGACAACTCCCCACCAGCTGTAGAGCCTGAGGCTTATCAACCACCTCAACAAGTGGAACCAGTACAACAGCAGACTCAGGCAGTTCCGCAGCAATCAACGCCTTATCAACAGATACCTGAGCCGCCACAGCAGTTTCAAGCTCAATCGCCACAGGCAGAGACTGTCCCCCACCAAGCAAATTATAATCAGTTCAATGATCAACAATTGCCAGTTACCGGGATTCCAGCAACGCAGCAACCAGTTATGAACCCAGTTGCAGCACCTATGGTTGCAAGACCAGCTAAAAAGAAGCGGTCTAAGATTAAGATGTTTTTCTTAATAATCTTGTTCCTAGCTGTCTCTGGGCTTTTAGCTTGGGGAGCAGTCAAATTAGTCGGGGTATTTAATAAAGACGAGGCTAAGCAAACAGCCAAAGTCGAGACGAGTAAGGCCTACACAAGCAACAAGCTAGAATTTAAAACTAAAATTCCTACTGGTTGGGACGAGTCGACACGACTTGACGGCGGTCTAGATGTTGTTGAATTTAAAGACCTAAGCTCTGAGGCGAATGGAGTAACGGCACCATCGGCAGTATTTATAAGATTGAAGAACATGCCAGCTGATCAAACTTCAGAAGAGTTCTTTAATAAGTATCAAGCTGGTATTTCCAAAGGTTTCGACAAATTTACTTTGATAAACAGCCAACTAATAACAATTGATGGGCTGAGCGCTAAAAGTATTGAGGCCGAGATTGAGCAGTCTGGTCAAAAGCAGAAAACTTTCTTTTACCTAATATTTGACGGCACGAATGGCTTTACCATCACACAATCCGCGACTATCGAGCAATTGATAGATGTATCCGATGATTTCAAGACTATGATTGATAGCTTCGACAGCACGATCGGGCAACCTAGCAGTTAAATCGCTACAGTCACTATGGATCAAAAGATAATATTATATTATAAATTCACTCCTGTTAAAGACCCCGATGTCGTTCGTAAGTGGCAGACAATCATCTGTGCTGAACGAGGATTTAATGGTAGGATTATTGTTTCCGAACAAGGCATAAACGGAACTTTAGGTGGCGAACAAGAAGCGATTGAAGATTACATAGAACAGATGGAAAATGCCGACTTAGCTGATTTTAGTGATATTGAATATAAATGGTCAGACGGTAGCTATAAAGACTTTCCGAAACTTTCTGTTAAGCGTCGCAAAGAACTAGTCACTTTAGCACCAGATGAAGATTTTGATGTTTTTGATAAGTCAACCCCGTTAAGGCCAGAGGAGTGGCATGAATTTATCCGAGATAATCCTGACGTCACTATTCTGGACGCTCGCAATAATTACGAAAGTGAAATTGGCAAATTTAAGAATGCGATTACTCCAGACATCAACGCTTTTAAGGACATAAAACCTGAGCTAGAAAAGCTCGATAAAGATAAGCCGCTAATAACATACTGTACTGGTGATGTCCGCTGTGAATATTTAAGCGCCTACATGAAGCACAAAGGCTTCAAAGAGGTCTATCATCTTGAGGGTGGTATTGTTAAGTATGGTGAGGCCTTCGAAGATAAAGGCTATTGGGATGGGACTTGTTATGTATTTGACCAGCGCACGTCACTAAGGTTTGCTGAAACGGCTGAAGATATTGCCACCTGCACCTACTGCGATAATAAGACTAGTCGTTATCGTAACTGCCAGAATTCTGTCTGCAATATAAGGCAGCTTGTTTGTGAGGACTGCAAAGACCGGGAAGCTTGCAGTCAAGCCTGTGAGCTAGTATTAGCCGCAGCTTAGCTTTTAGACTTATCTCTATAGATAACGGTCATGCCTTTTTCGATTAGCTTATATTTTGCTGGTGTCTGACTGACGGCTTCGCCATCTACCTCGATTGCTCTAACTGGCTCGGTGACAATAGCGATACTCTTACCACGTATAACAAGTGGCTGAGCTTTAACCCAACCTGGTATTACGAAGTACATAATATTTTTAAGATGGGCGAGACGTTTGCGAGTTCTGCCAAAAATGACTGTTGTCAGGTGTCCAGATTCTATGCTTTCGTTGGCCGTAAAGCGCACTGGGCCATGATACTTCCCATTGGCAACTACGATCTGATGTGTGTAGAAACGTTGAGTCGGGCGGTCATCTACTTTGAGCTCACACATGAACGGCTTGTGTACAGCTGCTTCGTAAACCCCCTGTACGTAGTAGGCTAATCTACCTAAGAAACGCTTGGACTTATCGGAAACGTTCTGAGCGACTTTAACAGATATACCGACAGCGGATAGGTTCGTATATAAATGGCCGTTTACACTGCCTAGGTGTATCTGCTTAGTCTTACCGTCAGCAATGGCTTTAATCGCTTTCTTTAAGCTGACATTGACACCGAGTGAGCGTGCAAAATTGTTGACTGTCCCTAGTGGCAGTATGGCAACCACTGTCTTATCTAAATCTATCTCATTAATTATGCTGTGAATACTGCCGTCGCCACCACCTATAACTAACAAGTCTGGTTTAGCTTTTTTTTCTATTTCTATGGCTTTTTTGAACGACTGCCTGCCGGTCATCTTGTGGATCCGCGCAACTTCTAGTTCATTTTTTTTAAACAGATTACGAATAATTTTTACGCTACTACGGCTCTTACGGGAGTTATCATTAACTAATACTGCTATTTCTTTGAACTTCTGCATCATCATATTCTAACACCAATTGCCATGCAGTTTCTAAAGTTTGTTTGAGCTAGAGCAGTCTGGTGGCAGACTTAAAAATAATAAACTGTATAATAGTTAGTATGAGAAAAATGACCGAAACAATAAACTCTAAATTCTGGCATATACCAAACTACAGAGCGACTAATATTCTAGATATTGACTTCGAAGAACTAGCTAAAGCAGGTATAACTAAAGTGGCAATTGATATTGACGGAACATTGCTACCGGGTGGGAGCTTGGGTGAAATCGTTGGCGAGTACACAGAATATATTTCACAGGCAAGGAATGACGGTCACATAGATAGACTAGTTGTTGCAACCAATAGATTTTCTGTGCTGGCTCGTAAGATCGGCTTCTCGCTTAATGCTGATGCAGTTGTGACCGGTAGTATCACAACTAGAAAACCCAGCCACAGGTATTATAAATATCTACTTTCTGAGCTTGGCGGTGAATCGAAGAACACATTGATGGTTGGCGATAAGCTTTGGCAAGACATATTCGGTTCCAATCGCGCTGGCATGTATAGCTTGCTAGTCGATGACTACGGTCCCGAACCATTCTATGAGCGATTAGTGCTCCATCGATACAGGCAGAACAAGCGATTGAAGCACCTTGAATCAGAACTAGCAAAACTTGATGAATGATAAGTTACAAGAAAAAATAGATAATCTACCGCTAGAACCTGGCGTCTATATGTACAAAGACATAAAAGGTACGATTATATATGTTGGGAAAGCCGCCAAGCTGCGGAATAGGGTAAGGCAGTATTTTCAGAAATCACGTAGTCGTGATACCAAAACCGATCTCTTAGTCAAAGACATTGAAGATTTAGAGCTTTTGGTTGTTGGCAGTGAAATTGAGGCTTTATTCCTTGAAAGCGAGATGATTAAGCGTTATATGCCAAAGTATAACGTCCTGCTTAGGGACGATAAGCATTACCAGTATGTCAGAATTGATTTTAAAAGTTCACATCCGATCCTCAGCGTCGTCAGGAGACCACTGGATGATGGTGGTGAATATTTTGGTCCTTATGTCGGCAACATCAGACCAGCACTCAAATTGCTACGCAAGATATTCCCGTTTGATTACAGCCGGCCGACTGGAAAGAAATATGACAGAGCCAGCCTTCATTACCATCTAGGCTTATCGCCAGGGCTTGAGGCTGGCCATACTAGTCTTGAAGACTACAGGGCTAATCTTAGGAAACTTGCAGCATACTTGAAGGGCGAGCGTGTTCTGCTAGAGAAAACTATTAGAAAAGAGATGCAACAGGCATCCAAGGCTCAAGACTTCGAAAGAGCTGCCCGGAAAAGAGATCAACTATCCGGTCTTGAGAATCTGCACAAACAGATATTATTTGGTAACAATGAATTATTTGATATAAGCAAAGATCAAGCTTTAAGTGGTTTACAAGATTTGCTCGAACTAGACGTTATACCTAAAAGGATTGAAGGCTATGATATCTCACACCAGTCAGGGACTAACAATGTTGCTAGCATGGTCGTTTTCACAGGTGGAGTTTCTGATAAGTCTCAATACCGAAAGTTCAAAATGAGGCATCCAGGTAATGACGATTTTGCACACATGCGCGAGGTTATTAGTAGAAGATTTAGCGATAAAAATCTAGAAAACTGGTCAAAACCAGATCTAATTCTGATTGATGGCGGCAAGGGTCAAGTAAACGCTGCGCTCAGCGCTCTTGAACAGAAATCAATTGATATACCACTTATTGGCCTAGCTAAAAGATTCGAAACAATCATAAAGCCAACAGACGATGGCATGGAGGAGGTTCTGTTATCAAGATCATCACATGTTATTAAATTGTTGCAAAGAGTGCGCGACGAAAGTCATCGATTCGCAGTCAGCTACCACAGTAATCTGAAGCGAAAAGCTGGCACAGCAAGCTGGCTTGAGGAGATTCCGGGGGTTGGACCGGCCACTCGAAAGAAAATTATCAAAACCTTCGGTAGTGTTCGTAGCTTAAAGTTGGCTGATCATGAGGATATAGAAAAAGCCTTGGGCAAGAAAACAGCCAATCTGCTGAAGCAATATTTGAACTAAGGCTCAATACATATATCTTTGCTATACTTTGCTACATGAATCTAGATGCAAAGTTTTATACAGAAAATAGAAATAGACTAAGAGATAATCTTGCACTTGACTCTGATGATATCGTCATTATCCCAGCTAATTATAAGCTCCAGTCACATTCCGATTTGTTTTTTCCGTTTACTCAGGATAGCAACTTTTTCTATCTAACTGGTATTAATGAGTCTGATTGTTTGCTCTTGATTACTGCTAAGCAGGAGTGGCTGTTAATGCCAGAGGAAAGTTCCCATTTGAAGCAGTGGAATGGTCAAATGGGCTATGGTGATGCAAAGCAGCTTAGTGGCATCAAGAATGTAGTCAGCCTAGTTGAAGGCTGGCAATTATTGAAGAGGTTCATGCCAAGCTTGAGTGGAAAGAACACTAAAGCTTCTTCGAAGGTTTATCTTCCAGCTCCAGAAACCAAGGTCAGCTTTGATGGTGTTTACGCCAACCCGGCAAAGCGAGTATTGCTAGAAAAACTTAAAACAGATTTTCCACTGGCCAAATATTGCAATGTATCCGCTCAAATTGCTGACTTGCGAGTCATCAAACAGCAACCAGAAATTAATGCCATACAGAAAGCTATCGATATAACTGGTGAATCAATGAAAGAGGCGTTTGCACAAATTGAAAATGGATCTGTTGAATATGAAATCGAAGCAGGGTTAGCCTACGGCTACCGCAAACGCGGAGCATCTGGCGTCGCATACGATTCGATTGTCGCTTGTGGTGTAAATGCCTGTGTTTTGCATTACATTGACAACAACTGTGCCATAGATGAATCTAGTCTACTTCTAGTGGACAGTGGTGCTAAGTATAATAATTACGCGGCCGATATCACCCGCACGTTTAGTATCAATGGCGAGCCAAGTAAACGGCAACAATTGGTTCTGGATGAAGTTAAGCTAGTTCACGATTTTGCTTTAGATTACTTGAAGTCAGGAGTTAACTTAATAGATTACGAACAGGCAGTTGAAGATAGGATGGGTGATAGCCTCAAGAAGCTAGGCTTAATTAAAACCGCTAATACTGTGAATATACGCAAATACTTCCCAACCGCCACAAGCCATTTTCTTGGTCTAGATGTTCATGATGTCGGCCCAAGAGATGCTGTTCTGGAAGCAGGAATGGTTTTAACGGTTGAGCCAGGCATTTATATCCCAGAGGAATCGATTGGTGCGAGACTAGAGAACAATATCTTGATTACTGATTCTGGTGCAGAAAATCTAAGTAGTAATATTCCGGTAGAGTTCTAGATCCTAGAGCCATAGCTAGCCTTTGTCTGCTGATAGTAAAAACTGTATAGTGTAGTGATGCAAAAACAAGACATCATCAGGTACTTATTACGTTGGTTCATGAACGGACTCGGTTTGTGGGTAGCAGCAAATCTCATCAGCGGGATAGGTTATGACAGTATTTATACGATAATTTTTGCTTCTCTAATCTTTTCACTTATTAACGCTACAATTAAGCCGATCGTCATAATTTTCAGCCTACCCGCAATCGTCTTCACCCTCGGGTTCTTTATGCTAATAGTGAACGGACTTATGATATCGCTAACACACAGTATCTACGCACCATTCTTTGTCGAGGACTTTAAATCGGCTTTCCTTGCGGCAATCATCGTTGGACTGGTAAACTATATACTTAGCATGTTTGTCGATGATAAACGTTTACATGCCGATTATATCAGAGGAGAACAGAAATAATGCAGTCCGCTTTAGAGATAATAACCATAGTCAGTAGTATTTTATTAGTAGTATTCATATTGGTGCAGACTCGTGGTGCGAGCCTTGGTGCCGGTTTTGGTGGCAGTAGCGAGATTCACACAGCCCGTCGAGGCGTCGATAAGTCAATTCACCAGATTACAATAATTCTAGCCTTAGCATTTGTTCTGTCCATCGTAACAAGCCTGTTTCTCGGGTAGATAAATCCAGCTAATTAAGGATAAAATTGATGCTGAGTGAATATCAGAAGTTTCAGACAAGAAGGTGGTGGCGTCGCAAAGTGCGCAAGGCATTGAAGTTCTGGAAAAATATTAATGTATTGTTTCGCTCAGGGATAAACCAGCCCATTAAGAAAAACTTTGTTTTCGTTCGTAGATTTGTAATTGGTTGGATCGTGATCATAAGCCTTATGGTAGTCGGCATTACGCTGCAGTCTCAGCAACTAGATAGTGCTTACAAGAAGTCTTTACCTAAACAGGGTGGCGCCTATACAGAGGGCATGGTCGGTGAGCTGTCAAACCTTAATCCAATATTTGCCAGTGGTGATGTCAATCAGGCAGCTTCAAGATTGATATTCAGTGGCTTGTTTGAATATGATAGGAGTGGTGATCTACAGCCGAACTTAGCTAAAGACATAGAGATTGATAAAAGCGGCCTGAAATATACAGTTAATCTTCGTCAAGACGTAACCTGGCACGACGGTGATCTGCTTGATGCAAAAGATGTAGTCTATACATTTAAAACTATTCAGAATCCAGCAACTCGCTCACCTCTACTTGAAAGCTGGAAAGACATAAAGATTGAATCATCAGATAAGTTTGTCGTGACTTTTGAGCTTCCAAATAAATTCGCACCCTTTATAAATTCTCTTACTACTGGGATTATTCCAGAGCATAAACTCGCATCACTAGGCTATGAAGAGCTAAGAACATCAGCCTTTAACCAGGCACCTATCGGTAGTGGTCCATTTAAGTTCAGGAATCTCGATGCTAGTTCTGGTAAGTTAGAGATGATTAATAATGCTGATTATTATAAGGAGGGGCCGTTCTTGAATAGGTTCATCATCCAGACTTTTAAAGAGAAGAAACAACTGGTTAGAGCCTTAAATAAAGGTGAGCTAACAGCTGCTGCAGATGTGGATAGCTCTGAGCTGAAGAATAGGGATCAATATCAGGAGTTTACAATGCTGATGACAAATTCAGTATTTAGTTTCTTTAATAATAGCCGAAAGCCACTAAACGATGTTGATGTCCGTAAGGCTCTCACGGCAGTAATTGACCGTAAACAGCTAATCAAATCTGCTAATGTGAATGGCTTGCAAACAAAAAGCCCATTACTGGTTGAGCAAATTGGCTTCGATAAACAGCTACAGCAAAAGACGGTTGACATTGAACAAGCTCGAAAGAGCTTAGATGAAGCTGGTTGGAAAGTTAATAAAGACACCGGAATCCGTAGTAAGAGCAGTCAACAGTTAAAATTTACTCTAACGAGCCAGACTGCTAACGAGTTTCCAGCAGTGGCAGAATACCTTAAATCAACTTGGTTGGAGCTTGGAGCCGACGTTAATGTCCAGCTAGTGACTTTGGACAACTTGCGTAAAGACAACATAATACCCCATGATTATGATGCACTACTGTTCGGTATTGCCCTTGGCTCTGATCCAGATGTTTTTGCTTACTGGCACTCATCTCAGGCAGGAGAGAGTGGATTTAATCTGTCTGAATATAAATCAAAGATTGCCGACGAATCTTTGGAGGCTGGACGAACTAGACTTGACGACAAGTTGCGAGCGGCTAAATATAAGACTTTCACTGAAGAGTGGCTAAAGGATGCACCGGCAGCTTCGCTTTACAGAACTAACCTGAGCTATCTCCAGAATAAAAGCGTCGCTGGTAGTCGCTCAAGACGTCTTATTGATCCAGCTGATCGTTTTAATGATGTTGAAGACTGGGCCATAAACAAAAGTCAGCATCTTCGAAATTAGATTTTCAAACAAAATATAGGATAGTAATACCTAGTATTATCACAATACTCCCGATAATCTTTTGAATGAGATTTGAACGCTCTTGTAAAAAAATGTAGCCACCTACTAGCGTAAATACCATCGAACTCTGCATGACAGGTGTGACTTTCGAAGCTTCGCCAATATCTAGAGCGGTATATAACACTACTTCAAAAATTGCAAAAATTATCGCAGCAGCAAGCAAAAGTCTTTTTGTATTATTGTTCATGTGACGAACATAAAGATTTTTAGTAGAGCCTGCAACCATCAAACCAAGTAGGCCTGCTCCAGTTAGCGAGATCGAACCAAGTGCAATCGGCTCAACATATCTGGTAGTTATTTTAATTAGCAAGAATCCAAAAGCAATAAAAACTGTACTTAAAATAGCTTGAATAATTCCAATATTTAGCTTTAGTAGCTTGTTTTTGTCATAGAGTGCAATAAGAACCCCGATGACCACCAGGCTTACGGCGATTAGCTTCTGTAAACCCAAAGTCTCGTCAAACAAATATGAAGCACCAATAAGAACCACCGGATGACGGAGCTGGCCAATAATCTGGTAAAACCCTGCTTCAATCTTTTGTAATGCAAAGGTCGACAAGACATCGGCAGCAAATATAAGGAGTGTAGTAGCTATGATCAGTAATACTACATAAGAAGTTGCATCATAAGGCATTGACCTAAGAGCAAACGGAAGAATAAGTAGGCCGGCAATTAGTTCGTGAATAGAAATAAAGGTTAAAGCATTAACCTTGCCACCTTTCAAAGCAAATCTGAATATCAGCTTATTGATCGCAAATAGCAATCCAGATATGAGTGCTAATATAAACCACATCCAATCGATTATAGCAGTAAGTACTAAGATATGCTTATTGTTATAAACTAATTTGACTAAAATATATCAGCCTATAGGTATTGGTAATACCCAACTAAGAGGATTCAAGCTATGATTGATAATAATAAAACCAGTGATATGAAAAACAATAAGGTAGTTCAAGCGATCGCCTTTGCTGTCGCGTTCGTAATCGCGTTCATTCTAATTAGAGTTGTCTTGAATCGTAACGACAATAATTCAGAATCAGAAACAGTCTCAACGGAGCAACAGGCCGAACCTTACACATCTAAGCCTGATAACTTCACCGCTAACTTTGGTGGATATCCTACTTTCAAGAGCCAAAATTTAGACGTAGGGGGTAAGCCGGTTAATGTTGTCTATTACGAAAACTCAACCGATGATGGGAATAAAATCACTTCACTGTCCGTGGCAAATTACAGTGCTAGAGAGTTTGATTTTACTGCTGATGCAAAGCAACGAAAAGCACTTGAAGATGCTGTCGCTGGTGCCGCAAAAAAAAGCGGATCAGAAGTAGTATCGACTGATAATGAAGAAAAATTCCTAGGTAATAATGCTATCCGTGCCGAATTGTTAGCGAAAAAAGACGGTAAAGAAGCTAAGATTTACTCACTATATTTCCTGAAAGAAGTACCGAAAAGTGAAGAAAGTACGGCTAAAACTGTTATGTACACCCTTACTACTATTAATCAAGATAAAGCAGTCTTCGATAAGTTTGTAGACTCGTTCAAATTAAACTAATACTTAAACAAAGTAATACCAGACTTACTAAGCCGGTATGTGGTAGATTGTTAATGATGATAAACAAGGAGTTACTATGGAAGTTTTAGTTGGATTATTTAGATTAGTATTCACTGGAGCGATAATAGCGGCACCAGTACTATTCGTGTCGGGTATTAGGATAGTTGATCAGTATGAAAAAGGTATAATCTTAACCTTCGGTAAATTTACCGCAACGAAAGAGCCAGGATTCAGATGGATTTTTCCAGGCGTACAGAGGATTTTTAAAATTGATCTTCGTATCACTACTGTTGATGTTCCACGACAAGAAGTCATCACAAAAGATAACGTTACAAT
>JAGPDM010000032.1 GCA_018057585.1 Candidatus Saccharimonadota bacterium | reverse complement strand
TTAAGTTCAGCTCGAGTGCCATTCATTAGGTCTTCGTTCTCACGCATGTAGATGAAGCCTCTTGTGATAATGTCTGGGCTGGTTAGTAGCCGTCCGCTAACCCGATCGACTGTAAGAATTACTGTCACAACACCGTCGGCCGCCATAACAATACGATCCTTAACGACGACATTTGGCACAACTGCACCAGTGTTGTCGACAAGTACGCTACCGTTTTCAACGTGACCGTTGAAATACATCTTGTCTTTCGAAACTTCAATAACATCACCATTCTCAGCATTTAGAGTGTTTGCACGTGGGATTCCGTGATCGATAGCGATATCAATATGTCGGGCCTTGCTACGGAAACTTCCGTAGATCGGAGCGAAGAACTTTGGTTTAAGCATATCAATTAGATCACCATATTCTTCGATACTGGCATGGCCAGAAACGTGCAATGGACCAGTCCCATCGAGCTCACGAGTTTCGTGCCTAAAGACGTGAACATTGTGACGCAGAAGATCATCAACCATGTTACCCACTGCAGCGTCATTGCCGGTTTCTGGGATTGGTGTTGAGCTCAAAACGACAGTATCTTGTTCCTTCATTTTGACGAATTTATGGTCACCAACCGACATCCTCTGCAAGGCTGAGTTCATTTCACCCTGTGAACCAGTACAGACAACCACAACTTCGTGATCTTGCATGCTATTGACGCTCGCCATCGGAATCAATGTGCCTTTTGGAATTTTGATGAAGCCACGGGTAACCGCAGTTTCTAGCGTCGCCATCATCGATCGGCCATCGAAGGCAATCTTGCGACCAGTTTCGACAGCACCGTTGATAACCATTTGGATTCGGTTAATATTAGTTGAGAAAGTAGCCACAAACACCTTACCTGGTGCTTGCTTGTAGATTTCTAAGAAACTTGGCTCAAGCGTGTGCTCGGTCGGAGTTCTACCCGGTCTCTCAGTTGTTGTACTCTCGCTCAATAGGACATGTACGCCTTCTTTACCAAGCTCTTTAAGTCGATCGATATCGGTTGGTTTGTGATCAAGTGGTTCTGGGTCGATTTTAAAGTCACCAGTATTAATAACACGTCCAACAGGGGTGTCAATTACGATCATAGTCGAATCAGGAATCGAATGAGTTACACGCACGAGCTCAATCATGAAGCTACCGAGTTTCAGTCTTTCGTGATTATCTTGGTTCATGACAATTGTTTCAATTTCGTAATTAGCTGGGGTAACATCGCTGTTTTTGAAGGTCTGTTCAACCATACCAATGGTGAACAAGCTACCGTAGATCGGTGCCGGGAACTTTTGGTGGACAAATGGCAAGCCACCAATGTGGTCTAAATGTCCATGGGTAATGACGTAGCCACGAATTTTATGCTTGACCTTTTCTAGGTAGGTTGTGTCAGGGATGGCGTAGTTAACGCCTGGTAGATCTGCACCTAGGTCAATTCCACAGTCAGTGATGATGACATCATTTTCGTATTCAAAAACTATCATATTCTTTGAACCACCACCATCCATGCCACCAAGTCCAATAATTCTTAGTTTTGGTGAATCATCGATCATGTTTGCACGTGGTGCGACTAGTTTAGTATCAGACGCATCTGTAAATTGAGCGGCAATACCCTGGGCCATCTCATGGTTACGACGGCTAGCTGCCATCGCTTGGCCACGATTCGTCTTCATGGTTTTTTGCTGAGGCCGATTATTGTTCTGGCCTTTATTCTGGCTATTTCTTTGTCCGTTATTAGGACGATTATTGTTACTATTACTATTTCTAGTATCGTTCTGGTTATTACTCATATTTTCTCCTTTTTATTATTTATAAGTTTATTTAGAGCCTTGATTAATTTCTTGCAGAGTTTTCGGGATTTTAGCAAAATCATCTAGTAATGTTTGCCTCATTCCACCGTTATATAACGCTGCAGCCGGATGATAAAGTGGCATATAAACCACAGTCTTCATCCGCTTCGGTATTCCGTGATCTCGACTTATCCGCAAATTAGGGATAAATTCTGCTCCAGAATGCCGACCTAAAGTGATAATAAGCTTTGGCTTTATCAATTTAAGTTGACGTTCTAAATATGGCAGGAAGGCGCGTTTCTCTTCTTCTTTTGGATCTCGATTCTCCGGTGGTCGATATTTAACAATATTAGTTATGTAGATATCAGTCCGCTTCATTCCAATCGATGCCAGCATTTCGTCTAGAAACTTGCCCGCGGCTCCAACGAATGGTCTGCCAGTTTCATCTTCTTTCTTGCCTGGTGCTTCACCAATCATAACTATGTCTGCGTCTGGGTCGCCATCACCCATTACTAATTGGTTAGCGGTTTCGGCCAGCTCGGGACAAACATTATTTTTAATAATTTCATCCGCAAGCTGGCTTAATTTCTCCGCAGTTTTGCCCATCACTAGTTTACTACTATTTAGCTTCCTTCATACTGAGCTTGTAACGACCTTGGTCGTCAATAGCTAGAAGTTTTACTGGACCTTTATCACCTTCCTTAACTAGATCACCTGGGTGATCTATCCGCTCATCAGCCATTTCGCTGACGTGCACTAGGCCTTCTTTGCCTGGCATGAACTCTACGAAAACGCCGAAGTCTTTAACACTAACCACAGTTGATTCGTAAATTGCACCAATTTCTGGCTCAGCGGTCAAGTCCTTGATCCACTGAACAGCTGCATCACGAGCCTTTTGGTCGGCTGCTGCTACCATTACTATACCGCCATCTTTGATGTCAATCTCAACACCGGTTTCGTCAATGATGCGATTAATCATTTCTCCGCCCTTACCGATAATAATCTTGACCTTATCTGGATCAACTTTGACAGTCTCGATCCTCGGTGCGTATGGGCTCATTTCTTTTCGTGGTTCTGCTAGGGTTTCTAGCATGCTTTCCATGATTTTAGCTCGGCCAACTTTGGCCTGTTCAAGTGCAGCTCGCAAGGTATCAGCTGAAAGACCTTTTACCTTCATATCCATCTGGAGTGCAGTAATTCCATCAGCAGTACCAGCAACCTTAAAATCCATGTCACCAGCAAAGTCTTCTTGATCCATGATGTCGGTCAATATTACCTTCTTGCCAGTGTCGTCATCACTGATCAGACCCATGGCAATTCCGCTGACTGGTTTTGTGATCGGAACACCAGCATCCATAAGAGCCAAACAACCACTACAAACACTCGCCATACTGGTCGAGCCGGCCGCACTCTGTAACTCACTTACTGTTCGTATCGTGTATGGGAAATCTTCTTGGCTAGGAATAACTGGTGCTAGCGCACGTTCAGCTAGCGCACCATGACCGATTTCTCTACGGCCAGCGCCCATTAGCCTTTTAATTTCACCAACTGAGTAGCCTGGGAAGTTATAGTGATGGATAAAGTGCTTTTCTTCGTCTCTTTCCATTGTGTCGATGACTTGAGCAAAACTAGCACTAGCTAAGGTGACGACGTTAACAGCTTGGGTTAAGCCACGAGTAAAGATACTTGAACCATGAGCTCTCGGCAGCATACCCACTTCGCTACTAAGTGGTCGAATATCCTCTGGGCCACGCTCGTCTGGACGAACACCGTCTTCCAAGATTCCCCTGCGAACTTCGTTCTTCATTAGATGGGCAAAAATCTCTTTAACAGTTGATGCACCTGGACCATCCTCTTCTTCGCTTGCAAACTGTTCGACAACCTCTTCGCGCAATTCTCGCACAGCTTCTTCACGAGTATGTGTGTCTTTATGGCGTAAGTGTGGGCCTTCTTTGTCATTGATTGCTTTTTGGATTGCTGATTTTAGTTCTGGGTCGTCTGCTGCAACCTCGAATTGCTGTCTAACTACACCCATCTTCTCTGCAAGTTCGTTCTGCAAGGCGATGACTGGTTGGATAGATTCATGCGCCAACTGGAGTGCTTTGACCATAGTTTCTTCATCAACTTCATCTGCACCAGCCTCAACCATCATAATGGCGTCTTCAGTGCCAGCAACAGTAAGGTCTAGCTTAGACTTGAGCAGCTGCTCTTTGGTCGGATAAGCAATTAGCTCACCATCAACTAAAGCGATTCGAACGCCACCAACTGGGCCTTCAAATGGTGCACCGGTCAGCATCAGGGCGGTACTAACTGCAATCATGCCAATAGTGTCAGGCTTAAGGTCAGGATCCATACTATAAACAGTTGCAATACCCTGGACCTCATTCATGAATCCCTTAGGGAACAATGGTCGAATTGGTCGGTCGATCAATCTAGAAATTAGAATTGCATCTTCGCTTGGACGACCTTCTCGCTTAACGAACCTGCTACCACTGATTTTACCTGCGGCGTACATCTTTTCTTCATAATCTATCATTAACGGGAAATAATCCGCATTAGCACGGGGCTTATCTGATGCAAGGGCTGTACCAGCTACAACGTTATCTCCATAACGCACCCAGACGGTATGACTCTTAAAAGCAACTCTGTTAGTTTCTATACTTAATTCTCTACCACAAAACTCGGTACTGACCTTAATAATGTCTTTACCAAATGGATTTATAGTTTGACCCATAATTCACTCCTTCTTTTATTAGCGGCTGTGTCTCAGGGTTCAATCCGGATCAGATTAATCTGATGGACTGTGCTCTGCTACACAACCATTATTAGCCACACTCCAGATTATTTATTATTGAAGTGCTTTATTGTTTCGTCTCACTATTTGTAAGTGCGAGGCGAAACTAAAAACACTCTAGTTAGCTCTGATTCCTAGCTTCTTTATTAGATCTTGGTAAGCTTGTAGATTCTCAGATTTAAGATAGCTTAGTAGTCGCTTTCTCTTGCCAACTAATTGTAGCAATCCGCGTCGGCTATGGTTGTCCTTTTTATGAACCTTAAGATGCTCAGTTAGCTCTTTTATCCGTTCAGTCATAATTGACACTTGAACTTCTGGGCTACCGGTATCATTCTTCGCTCTTTGGGCAGAAGTTATAGCCTGGTTTTTCTTCTCACTTGTTATCATCGTCACTAGACATTATCATAGTCGCCTCTGTTGGTCAAGACTGATTGATCGGCTTTAGTAATGAGTCAATATTTTCAGGACTAATGTCCTCAACCTCGAACGCATCATCTAGGCTAAATTGGCCGATAGCCGAGCGCTTGAGCCCACTTAAGTAACCGCCTACTTTGAGATCATTACCGAGATCATTAGCGAGTGAACGAATGTATGTACCACTACTGACCTCTGTTTCTAGACATAGTCTTGGCCAATCAAAGTCGAGAATTTTAGATGAGTATATTTCAACATTTCGAGCTTTAAGCTTAACCTTCTTCCCTTCCCTGGCTAATTTATAGGCCCGCTGTCCATCAACCTTAATTGCTGAGTGTGCTGGTGGGATTTGCTCTAGTTTACCAACGAACTTACTGACTGCCCCGCCAACCTCTTCTAGGCTATAAATATGAGACTGATCTATAACACTCAACTCACCCTCGGCATCATAAGTACTACTGGAACTACCAAAGGTAATTTCGGCTTGATATGTTTTATCCAGCTTCATGAACCCATCCTGTTGCTTGGTGGCCGTACCAAGCAGAACTATTAAAAGCCCAGTCGCCATGGGATCCAGCGTGCCGGCATGACCAACCTTGAACTTCTTATCGCCACTTGCCTGTTTGGCTATGTTTCGAATCTTTGCAACGACATCGAACGATGTCCAGCTCTTAGGTTTATTGACTAGTAGATACCCGTTCATCAGTCAATCATATCAGTATATTTTGTGCTGTGGAATTTAGGCCTGAGGGTAAAGTGAAGATGGATTGACTTGACCAGGTGCAGAATTCATTACTGGAGTAACGGCCACTGAACCTTGTGATCCTGACGAGTTTGAGCCTTGAAACTGAAACTGAGGACTATCGTTATTTGGGCTAATAGCTGGGCTATCGCTTGTTAATGGCTTTGCTCCAAGATCTTGGACAGGATTAAATGCTGTGCCAACTGGCTGGTTGCTCATGGCGGCTTCAACCGCTGCCTTGGCATTATCCAGATTGCTCGTATCGGCCAAGCTTGCAGGCTGAGTAGCTACAGGATTAGTCTCATTTATTAGACTAGCAGCAGGCGCTTGATTTACTACTGGACCGACAGACTGTGAAGGTGCATTAGTCGCAATAGTTGCAATAGTCCCATTAGGCTCGTCATGTTCTATAGCCATATTGGTGGCATCTTTCTGTGTGCTGGCTCCCATATTTTGCTGAGTACTCTCAGCAACTGGATTCACATCTGTACCATCGTCACTTGTAATTGGCTGCTGAGTATTAAACTGAGGCGCAGATTCAATTATGTTTTTAGATTGTTCAGTTTTTAATTCTTGCATGATCTTCTGCTGATCGGCGCCAGCCGCCATCAGCTGAGCTGCCATTGTCATAACCTTTGGTGAAGTGTCTGAGTTCGTGAAGTGATTAGTAGCGGCAATAATACCGGTAAGGAGGGTGTTGCTGATCGACTCATCAAGCAGATTGCCTTGCAAAGCTTCACTAGTACTGACCATGACCTCGCTAAAACCGCTAGCTTGAGCATCGTGCCATTTAATAGTACCAATAGCTGAAGGGTTCGAGCCGACACTGACACTAATAACCGGTGCCTCGCTTAGGACTCGACTGTTCTTCTGGATTACCTCATCAATATCTTGCTGGGTGTTTACGCCGATCGCTACTACGGCATCAACATTGAAGTCTCCCTGGCCAAATCTAACATCGTCCTGGCTTATCCTTGCATGATAAGGAGTAATGAAAATTCTAACTTCACTACCTTCGACTTTATAACGCAGCTTATCGGCAAGTTTTTTATCTAGCGAAATGATGAAGTCACGAAGGCTATCTAGGTTATCTTCAAACTGTTTATCGGCTTCAAGAAAAGAAATCTGTTTCGGTATAGTAGCAGTAATTATCGTGCTTACGCTCTTGCCAAGCTTCTTTAACATCTGGCCTAGACCAAGTGCAGCGGTAAGCTGGTCGACTGACGGACTTTTGCTAGTGGTAATAAGTACGGTGCTAGCGCCTTTCAATTTTTCTACTGCTTGTTGTTTTGGGTTTTGGTCCATTTTTTTATTCCTTTTTATTTGATCGTAACACTAGTGATAATCTACCACATTTTGCCGATAGCAACGAGTGCTAAGGCAATATTCCTAGTGGTCTCTGCAAGAACATCTACTTCTTTTAATTGACCATCGATTATCTGTCGATCCATTTTTTATCCTTTTTTGTTTTTTAACTTTACCTAATTACTCTAGCAGAATAGTGTTTTTTTGTCAATAACATTTCAGTTATTTTTGATTTACCTCTTTACACAGACGCATTTATCAGATATAGTTTTCGAAATAAGACTATAAATTTAAGTAGGAAAAATACAGTGCCAATAATTAAATCAGCCAAAAAACGTGTCCGACAAGCCGAAAAACGACTAGCACGTAATCGAATCGAAAAGAGAGCCCTGCGTGAATGTCTAAAAACCTTCAATGCAAGTCTAGAAGCTAAAAAACCAGCTGATATCGAAGAAGCTAAGAAAGAACTGCAGTCTCAGATTGATAAAATGGTCAAGAAGAATATATTGCACAAGAACACAGCTGCAAGACGAAAGTCGGCAATCTCAGCTAAGGCTAAGGCCGCTGGAGCTAAAGTTACTAAATCAGCTCCAAAGACAGCTACAAAAGCTAAACCAGCAGCTACTAAGCCAAAATCAGCCGCAAAGACTCCAGCAAAGAAAGCTCCTGCGAAGGCAAAGACTCCAGCCAAGAAGCCAGCTGCCAAGAAAACTGATAAATAAACTCTAGTCTCTAAGAAAAAACCTCAGCTAGTTGCAGAAGCAGAAGTTTAACTCCATCATCGGGAGATGTTTTTGTAGTTTTAATCTGCTCATCCATGTTGCATATGAGATCAACTGCCCTTTTAACACTTGAACGGTCTATCCTATTCGTAAGTGATCTGGTTTTTTGGACTACATAGGGATTAATCTTAGCCTGCGAGGCGATTTCTTTATCAGATCTACTGCTAGCAAAAGCAACTATAAGAATATTATCCATCTGCCAGGCCAACATACTCAAAACATAGTGTGGATCTAGTTGTTGCTGTCGCAAACTTTGATAAAGTTGTTGAGCTTCGGCGATCCGGCCAGCCGCTAGTGAGTCTAGAAGATTAAAAATCGACTCCTGGGGACTGGCTTCGACTAAGTCATCGATCAGTTTATCTGTAAGTTCGTTGTAAACTGCTAGCTTTTCAATTTCGCTAGCGATTGTCCACTGATCCCTACCGGTTCTTTGAATGATTTTCCTAGCTTGAGCCGTTGTGACTTTTAAGCCTTTGTCTTTACCGAAACTTATTAACCAGTTAGATAGCTGTCTTTCATCCAATAGTTCTAGCTGCTCAGCTTCCTTGATCTTTTTCATTGCTTTGAAGAAGCTCGTTCTTTTATCTAGTTTTCCGTCTATTACTACTAAGCTTGTTGTTTCTGGAATTTCTTTAATTTTAGATACTAGGAATTCCGACAGTTCTGAATTTTGGCTCGGATTATTAATAATTACTAGTTTTGAGTCTACAAGAAAAGGTTGGGCAATGATTGATTGCCAGAGTTTGTTTTTCTCCACGTCCTGGCTGAACTGCTCTAAACCAATGTCGCTACCAGCTATTTTCAAATAATCAGCAATTATCGCTTTTTTTCTTTGCGATATCTCGTAATCATTTTCCCCATATAAAGCTCTAAACATAGTCTAGATACTGTAACAGATTAACTAAATAATTTTCCTAAAATACACAGCCGATTCTTCGTAGCCAAGTTTAGTGTAAAAATCAGATGCACGTCTTGTCGCCATCGCGACTAGCCGTGAATCTCTAATCTTCGCCTCTTTTTCGAATTCCTCAATAAGTTTCTGACCTATGCCTTTGCCGTGCTGATTCTCGGCTACTGCTGTTTCTTCAACCCAGCTTACTAGTCCATTCGCAAACAAAGTTTGATGGTGAAAGCCCAAACAGTATCCCACAACCACTTCTGATTCAACCGCCACAAGAAAAGTTACGTCTTTCCCGACAATTAATTCATCAAATGCAATTGAGAACATTTCGTCATCGGTCTCGAATGAAGTTGCGAAATCCCTAGTGAGCTCAACTACAGATAACTTGTCAGCTACACCAGCTCTTCTAATTTGAACGCTCATACTACTACTTTAACATAGCCATTCTTTCTAAGAACCAATTTAATGATACCTTTTGCTGTCAAAAGATATCTGAAAAACCAGCCACTGCGTTTCAACCTTATTGAAGTTCAATTAACCATAAATCCTTGCAGTCGCCCCTAAAGGGGTTGGCTTTTGTTATAGGTATTTCTAGCTAACAGAACTTCATCAGTTAAGGCCGATGCGGCCCAACCTGCTATAAAAGCTAGATCAATGAATAATTCAAATCCTACCGGAGGGGATTTGTTAGTTTCCTTTTGTATGGGCATAAAGGAGGAGCTTCCTGATGAGTGAGTGTTATTTCAACAATAAGACATTCAGACTTACCCTTTAGGGGCGACCGTA
>JAGPDM010000031.1 GCA_018057585.1 Candidatus Saccharimonadota bacterium | reverse complement strand
ATAAGCTACAGGCTTTAGCGACTAGACTTAGCAAAGAATACTCTGTTGCTGCCAAAATAATTGTCAGCGACCTAAACAAGCCAAAAGAGCCTAAGCGAGTCTGGGACAAAGCCGTAGCTGAGCTCGGAGGCATTGATGTATTGATCAATAACGCTGGTTTCGGGGACTTTGGTGCCTTTCCGGGAACTGATGTCAACAAGAACCAGTCCATGATCCAACTCAACTGTAGCGTCCTGACAGAGCTTGCACGCTATGCTGCTAGCTCTATGACCAAACAAGGCAGTGGTTATATCTGCAACGTTGCTTCGATTGCTGGATTCTCGCCCGGACCATACATGGCCGTCTACTACGCAACTAAGGCCTATGTATTGAGCTTTAGCCAAGCTATTCACGAAGAGCTGAGATCAAAGAACGTTAAAGTATCTGCACTCTGTCCAGGAGCTACCCGAACAGAATTCGAAGACAACGCCAGCATGCACGGCAAAGGTATTTTTGATAGCAACCGCAGACTACCAGAACCAATTGAGGTCGCTCAAGTTGGTTGGGATGCAATGCTAGTTGGTAAACCAGTAGCTATATTTGGTTTTAAGAATACTATTGCCATTAGCCTATTGAAATTTCTGCCTATGAAACTAAAGACAAGAGCCTCTGCTAAGGTACAGCAGACGGCTCTTTAATGTCTTTGTAGTTCCTATTCGTTACTAGCTAAGTCGAGCAAGGGCTAGTCGTCGTCGGCTAGTTACCCAGCTGTGGCCACCGGCGATCAAGAAGCCTACGCCTCCGATACCAGTTACTACGCTACCAACACCTGTTCGTGGTAGAACTCCTGGGATGTCGCTTCCTGGGGCTCCAGGGATAAGGATCTTAACCTTGGCGTCATCACAGTCTGCTAGGTCTTTACCCTTAACATAGGCTGGGTTCTTTTCACACTTGTCTGGTGCACAGTTAGCAATGTCGATCTTGCCATCTTTGTTGGTGTCGTGCCTTGCACAGACAACGTTTGTGACGGTTGAGCTACCGATACTTTCGTTAGCTGTCGCAGTCAATTCGAAGTAAACACTTTCGTTCGGTTCAATCTTCTTGATGACTCGTTCTAGGTCACCCTCCTCAAGATTCAAACCTGCTGGAAGCACATCTACTACCGCAACGTCTTCTAGTGCAATGTTACCAGTATTAGTGAAGCGGATTATGAACTTGACTAATTTACCAGGAGCAACCTGTACAAGCTCTTCGGCCTTAGCGAATCCTGCTTCGTTTGCTTTTAGGCTTAAGTTGCTAGTAACTCTCTTTTCAATGTCTAATGCTGGTTCATCTTCTTTAGCAATCTGAACTTTTAGTTCACAGCCCTTGCTAGTCTTGTCACCTACGCTCGTCTTAAGCGTTACCTTAGTGTTATAAGTACCCGGCGTAAATGTCTGAGTCGTATATGGTTTTGTAGTTGTGATTTTCTTACCATTGCCTAGATCGAAGACATATCCAGTTACCTTAGCGCCACCAGTTACAGATTCTTTAACTAGAAGCTTTCTAGTTGTTCGATTTACTGTATCGGCTGACAAGTCAACACAAGCAGCAGTTGGTGCTTTTATCTCGATCGGTACTTTACATTTAGCACTAGTTACAGATCCGAGATTAGTGGTTACCGTAACGGTTGCTGTGTATTTACCGGGCTTATAGGTGTGCGAAGCACTATTAGCTGTTGTTTTTGATGTTTTAACAACATTCTTGGCGCTCTTATCACCGAAGTCGAATGAATAACTCTTTATGGTCGCACCATTCTTGACCGAAGCCCTAGCTGTAAATGAACGCTTGTTATTGCCTTCTACTGCTTTGTAAGCAACAACCTTTAGCTCTTCACAAACCGCTCGTGGGTTAGTTTCTACATAAGCATCGTCACAAGTATTTCCGGCTTGAGGAGTTGTTATACATGCAATGTTTCTAACCTTTTGGTTTGTCTCGTATTTTACCCAGATATCAAGCTTAGCTTCAGCACCTGGCTTTAGTGTGCCAGTCCAACCCCAGTATCCGTCTTTGCCTTTAACAAGCGTGCCTTTTGTAGTCACATATTTTTTAGTTGTCGCGTTATACTCTTTCAGTTGTACAGAGCTCTTGCCAGGAACAATTGTTGTGCCTTTCGGAACCTTGTCGTAAACACGACCAGTTATATTAACAGCACCTGTATTGGTTGCCTGTGAGATAAATCGGACAGTATCACCCTTGTTAACCTTGACAGACTCTTTACCACCCATGTAGGCAACATCGATAGACCCCTTAAGATCCGTACTGACTTTCTTTACGATTGTCTGTGATGGAACCTTTGGTGTAACAATTACAGGAGTAACAGTCGCCGTGCTACATAGTTCAGTACTTATTTGGGATGTTTTGATACAGGCTTTGTTGGTAACTTTAACGGTCGAGTTGTATACCGCTTTTACGTCAATTTTAACTTCTCCGCCTGGCGCAATTGCACCTAGGTAGCCGAAGTCTCCGTTTTGTGACTTCGATAAGTTACCAGTTTTATTAGCTTTGCCAGGGGTTTTAAGTAGGTAGGTGCCGCTCTTATAGGTTACGTTTGGTGGTAGCTTATCCCAAACGAATCCATTGAGAGTTACGTTACCGGTATTGCTAGCTTGTGAAATGAACCTAACTGGTCCACCCTTAATAGAAGATACTGTCTTACCGGCACCGAAATATGCAACATCAGTTGAGCTACTCATGTCTTTAGTAACTTTCTTGTTGATGGTCTGCTTTGGAGTCTTTACTACTGGTGGTTTTGTGGTCGGGGTGCCCGTTACCGGGTTACCGCAAGCTCTGATCACCGCCCATTTAAAAACGCCGTTTTCCATATAGACAAATGCTTTCAATGAAGATGTATTTGCCGCATATGACTGACTTGGGTGTCTCTTAAACGCGCCACCTGCAACTTGAATACTGCCAGGGAAGTTTGTTCGGCCATAGCTGTAGGCATTTGTTGCTACAACCTTTTTATCAACAATAACCTGGTTCTGATTATTAACTTCACCCATTTTTGTCTGGTTTATCTTAGTAATGTTAACGCCAGCATCAATAAATGCCGCCTTACCCTTACCGTCTAGCCCCGCGTACTTGTTCGCAAGAATCTGGGGAGTCTCAGCCCCACAATTAACTATAGAGTTAGCATCACAGTCGCCGTTAAATGTTCCAGCCTGAGTTCCTCTTAGTGGCACCAAAGCCAAAAAAAGCAACAAGGCTGCTACTGCTAAAAATATTACTGTCTTCATACTCTTTATGTAATCTAGGTACACATTAGAGCTTAAGCTTTTGCCACTGTTCTCGCTTCCGTTGTTATTCATTTATTTTCCCTTTTGTTATTTTTTACTATCTGTTGTCAAATTTAGCATATACGTTATGGATTGTCAATTACTTTGTGACTTTATCACAATTTTGTCAATCAACTCGCTTGCTAGCGATCCCGACACCAGTTGTTCACCAGCCTTAGAGTGCTCCTTTATTGCTGTTTTTACAATATCAAATTGATTATAGGTGTGTAAATACTGAGCTAGCAACCCGCTGATCATCCCGGCCAGCACGTCACCACTGCCCGCAGTTGCTAGTACTGAGTTGGGCTTGTTGAGTGTCCAGCTCCTGTCGCCATCCGTAAGCTCGGTAGTAAATGACTTATGAACTACAGTTGCAGAAGTCTTAACAGAAAGCGACTTAGCATCACTGCAGCCAAGCCCTTGATTAAGCTTAGTCATCTCACCGCTATGTGGTGTCAAAATACATTTATTATGTACCATTTTAGCTAACTGATTATTCGTCGCTATTATATGTAAAGCTCCAGCATCAATAATTGTTTCTTTTCGAGCTTCTAATACGACTTTTAACACCTTTTCCTGATAGTCAGCGTTAGCCCAACCAGGACCAACCACAATCACGTCCGAGGAATCAATGTATTTTCTTAAGTTTGCTAGGTTTGGTCTTGCTTGGTCTATAGGCAGGACTATAGCCTCTGGTAATAAGCCGATTGCAGCCGCAGCCGTTTCTTCGGGAAGGGCTATTATCACCTTGCCTGCACCACTCCGCAGACAGGCCTTTGCAGCAAAGACTATACCACCGAACATTACTAGCTCACCATATGACCCGCCTATAGCTAGTACAGTTCCAAATGTCCCTTTATGTCCGTGACTGTCTCTTTCGAGCTTCATGTTAATTATTCTATACCAAACGTGCTAGGATTCTTGCATGAAGATAGTTTGTTTTGACCTTGAAGGTACGTTAGCACCCGAGCTTTGGGTAGAAATCGCTGAACACTTTAAACTTCCAGAGCTAAAAATAACTACTCGCGACGAGCCTGATGAGAATAAACTGATGAAGGCTAGGCTACAGACCCTAAAATCTAATAATGTTCGCTATTCTGAAATATTAAAGTTGATTGAAAAAACCAAGCCTTTTGATGGAGCGATCGAACTACTGAACTCACTACCACCAAAAATGCAGCCAGCAATCGTAACCAGCAGCTACTATCAGTTCATACCGCCACTACTTGAAAAGCTTGGTTCTCCTTTTGCTTTCGCGAATTTCTTAGAGATAAAGAATGACTTTATAATCGGTTATAGCTGGCGGATTAAAGATCACAAACGTCAAGCAGTAGAGCATTTTAAAGCCCAAAACTTTGAAGTGTATGCAGTTGGCGACTCATATAATGACGTACCGATGTTTGAGGCGGCCGCCAAAGGATTCCTGTTCAGGTCTCCTGATAAAATAAGATCAGAATATCCAGACTACCCTGCAACTGATGATTACCTGGAACTCTCAAAGCTTCTTAATTCATAGGCTCAAATAGATCATAGTTAAATAAGTGTACAATTATTAGTAGTCAGGACTAATTATGAACATAGATCAGGCAATTATAACTTTTCTAATTACTTATCGCTTACCAGCAATTTTTGTTGGGGCCTTCTTCTTCGGTGAGACGGTAATAATTGCTGCTGCCTTCTTGGCCGGGCAAGGCACATTAGAGATATTGCCTGTTTTTGTACTAGCATTTCTAGCCACAATTATTTCCGATACTGTTTGGTTTCTACTAGCAAAAAAGATATTGCTCTGGTTGAACAGGTTGGAGAAATATAAAACCCACTCGGAAATTATCGTCAATAAAATGACAAAACTAACTGGTGACAAACCGTTTTTAGCATTACTTTTTGTAAAATTCCTCTACGGAACTCGAGTGATTACAATAATATATTTATCGTTAAGAAGCATCCCCTTGAAGAAATTCGTCATCTACGATGCCCTAGGTACTCTTATCTGGCTAGCAGTTATTATACCAATTGGATGGTTAGCAGGCAAAAGTGCAGTAAGTCTCGGCCCTGCCCTACATAAGGCTGAATTCGCCATCGGATTTTTTGTAATATTAGTTTTTGTGATTAGGATAGGAACAAAATGGGCCAGTCAAAAACTAATCGACAGTTAAGCATTATTGTTCCCGCTTACAACGAGGCGGGCCGTATAGAAAATGTACTGAAGGTACTAACCAGCTACAAAAATGCTCTGGAGATATTGGTAATTGATGATGGCTCTACAGATGATACCGCCACTACAATAAAGCAATTCAAAAATGTTAAATACATCAGAAACAAAGAGAACCTCGGTAAAGGGCTTTCAATGGACAAGGCGGTTAGCTTAGCAAAAAGTGAATACATTTTCTTTTGCGACGCAGATGTCACCGGCCTTACACATGAAGTTATTGACGAGATTTCACAGCCAGTTCTGAATGGTGAAATCGATATGTTCATCGCCATGCGTAATCGTAAAATGTTCTACCTTCATCAAATCATCCTGATTATGCCACTAATCGGTGGCGAGCGGGTAATCACTAAGCAACTATGGAGTAAAGTACCTAATTATTACAAACATAATTTCAAGATTGAAGCTGGACTAAACTTCTACGCACGACACTATGGCAAAGGTTTTAATTATAAAATCTACCGAGGGATGTCCCAGGTAATTAAAGAAAAAAAATATGGCTTCCGATCAGGCTTTAAGCAGCGTATCTCTATGAACAACGACGTGATCTCTGCTCAGTTAAAACTCAGACTTCTGGAAATACCGAGTAGCGCTAAAGCCCGTAGGTTTTTGCATATGATCGCTGCCCAAAGTGCGGCCGGCGCAGTCCTCGGCGGACTATTTGTGTACGCATCAATATACGGTCCATACTCGTTTATTAATAGAATATTTGCCCACGAACTCGTAGAGGATCCAGGTGCACCATTCATCAATTGGCTACTAAAACTTGCTAGCCTAAGTGCATCTAGCACTATAGCAATAATAGGTTTATTGCTCTTTATAATTAATTTAATGACATTAGCTTGGGCGCTAAATAAACTAGGCACTTTATTATTAGATTTCCGTGCAAGAGCCGCAGGCAACAAAACTACTGATTGAGCGGACAATAACTGCTAGAATATAAGCTGGGTGATTAACATCAAGATGGAGAGGTGCTCGAGTGGCTGAAGAGGCACGCTTGGAAAGCGTGTAGGCCTGGCAACAGGTCTCGAGGGTTCGAATCCCTCCCCCTCCGCCATAGCAAGTGTGGCTCAAGTCTGTTTTTGTTTTATCGAGTCAATATGCCTAATACTTTATTTACTAATTATTGTGGCCTTTTTGGCTGTTTCAAGATTTTTTATATTTGGCAAAACACTACTAAAGCCAAGAGCTAGAGCCGTGAAACCAATAGTCAATGCTAGTGCCATTCTGTTGCCCTCTACGGTGGCTTCGTGGGTCGCCGAAAGGATCTCTTCCTTTAGTACTGGTGGCAACTTACTCTCACTGCCCGGTTGCTCGAACTCAATATTTGAACCTGTTTCTTTAACCTTGGCGACAATCTGTTGTTTGCTGGCCTCTGGTATGACCTTACTGGCTTCAAGCCTAGTCACTACACCACTAGTCAATGTGCTAATCAGTGCTGCTCCAATTATTGCCGAACCGAAGCTAGATCCAATCTGGCGAATAGTATTGTTAACACCTGATGCCTCGCCTGACTCTTCAACAGATACTGCCGATAAAGTTAAGTTACCTAGCTGGCTAAAGCCAAAGCCCATACCTAAACCGAATATAAATAACCCGGGGGCTAAAACAAGTGGCGTACTATCTATGCTGAGCTGTGAATATAGCATGACACCACCGAGTATAGTAATTACAAATCCCAGCTGTATAATCCGCTTTGGAGTAAACCGTTTGGTAAGTTTAAGTGCGAATGGTGCACCAAACATAATTGCAATCGACATCGGTAGCAGGCCGAGCCCAGTGTGATAAGCATCTAAGCCAAGGACGCTTTGATAGAATATCGGAATTGCAAAAATTAATCCGGTCTGGCCAATTGCCATTAAGCTAGTAGTTATCGAGCCGGCTGTAAACTGAGTGTTTTTAAATAAGCCTAGGGAAACCAGTGGCGTTTTGCCTGCTAGTTCTCGGTTGTTCTCATGCCAGGCAAATATGCCCAGAAGTATTAACCCAAAAATAATCGCAAACGGAGAGATAGAATGTCCTAATGGTGTTATTTGGTGACCAAAAACAACTAACTCTCTCTTAATACTCCACCAACCATATTCGCTAGATTCTATGAGTCCGTAAACAATGCTAATTAATGCAAATGAGCTTAAGAAAATCCCAAGAAAATCTAGCTTTTTCTTAGTTTTCGTTTCTATATGTCTAATATACTTACTGCCTAGTAGTAACAGGATTACTACTACAACATTAATCCTAAAAGCATAGCGCCAAGAATAATTAGTAGTTAGATAGCCACCCAATATCGGGCCGATAGCTGCTGCACTTGCCGCAACGCTTCCCCAAATGGCAAAAGCCAAGGCTCGATCTTTACCCTGATAATTAGTAATGAGCAAAGAAGCAGTTGCCGGCATCATTAGTGCAGCACCAACACCTTCAACTATGGCATTACCGAAAATCACCCAACCGATTGTGGGGGCGAATGAGGTTATAACTGAACCTAAGGCGAACAATACCGCTCCAAGTCTGAACATACGCTTTCTTCCGTACAAATCACCTAACCTACCACCGGTAACAGTCAGAGCCGCCAGTGTTAGTGAATAAGCAGAGATAACCCACTGAATCGCTCTGACGTTTGTGTTTAGATCTTCTAGGATATTGCGAATCGACACATTCAAAACCGTCGTATCGATAATAATTATCATCAGGGCACTACTGAGCACTATTAATGGTAGCCATTTCTTTACTATCTCTCTTTTAAATAACTTTTTCATTCTTCATCTCTATTATTCTCCAGTTGTTGGCAAATTTTGCTGGTTACATTTTTATATAAGACTAATTCATCATCACTTATGTTCTGGAAAATACTTTTAACCATTAGGGCCCTTTGGCTGACCATTTTATTATAGTAAGTATCGCCACTTGAACTCAGAGTGATCAAGCTTACTCTTCTATCCGCCTTATCGGTTGTCCTCCTTAGTAAACCTCTTTTTACTAAGGCTTCGACCTGTTGAGTGGCTGCACCAGGGGTAATTTTTAGTATCGAAGCTAGCTCTTTAACGCTCAATCTACGCCTGAGTGCTACAACCTGCAGAGTGACTTTCTGACCAATTGGTAATGGCTTTTTAGTATTAGATTGCGAACGTAAAATACTACGATGCATCAAATGAAAGTCCTCAATAACCGCTTCTAATATTCCATCTCTTTTACTCATAGTAACTAAATATATTAGAAACTAAACTAAATTGCAAATGTTTCAATTATCCAAGAAGGCTAAACAGCTTAAATTATCTGTTTAATCATAATATATAGAATCAAGTAGTAGAACAGCACAAGCAGTGTTTTTATCATCAGTTAACGTGTACCTCGCACCGTTGAGAATAAAGTTTCCTCCTAGATCAGCTATGCTTAGCGTCTGTCCGCCAGTGCACTTAGCATTTGGCTCGTCTAGGGCATAAACGAAGTAGCTAAAGCCAGCATCAATGTCTTTTACCCCATCGATAGTAATAGAGGAATCCGGATATCCTGCTTCTATATTATAAAAGGCGATACCCGTAAACGTGGCTGACAACCCGCTTTCGGGACTTATTGTAATCGGGACATCATGGGGATTTATACTTGGTATCCTGCCGACATAAGGCTTGATTAGGTCATTAAAAGACTGAAGCTCAACTGCCCTGTTCAAGGTTGAACTGCATCCGTCACTATAGTCTTTACCGATACAAATCCCGCCAGCATTATCTAGGACCGCCCTATCAGCAGTTGAAAGCTCATCAGCGAGTGGATAATGCCCCTTGTCAATACGATAGGCTGCTAGACCTTTTGAATACTGTTGAACTATCCGCCTAACCACAGCTGACTGTGCACGGTCACCTATTCGGCCATAGGCAGTTAAAACAAGGCCAGCCAAGACACCTATGACGACAATCACTATCAGTAGCTCTAGGATGGTGAAGCCGTTGTTTTTAGATTTATTCATAATTTATGGAGTCAAGCAGCAACACAACACAAGCCGTGTTCTTGTTGTCTGTTAATGTGTTCCTTGCTCCATCGAGAATAAAATTACCTTCAAAATCAGCAATACCAAGCGTTTGGCCGCCAGTACACTTAGCATCTGGCTCATCTAG
>JAGPDM010000004.1 GCA_018057585.1 Candidatus Saccharimonadota bacterium | reverse complement strand
CTCGATCTTCTAACACATGGCCGATACCAACGGCGTGTTTAGCACCAGTTTTATTAAGATAGTCAATCGTGTCAGTAAGCTTCATCTGTTTCTCGTTTACAGCGACTGGGATACCTTTTTCGAACTCTATTTTTAGATACTCAGGCTTATCTGCGGCATTTTCTGGTGTAACACAAACCTGCAAGATCTTATCTAGCGGTGGTATTTGGTCAGGGAATTCGATTTCACCACCCTCGCCAGTAACCCCCCACATGTTGTCGTCATAGCTATATGGCTTGTCTTTGGTCTGCTTAACAGGAATACCGTGCTTTTTGCAGAATTCAATCTGTTCGTCTCGGCCCATGCCCCATTCACGAACAGGCGCAATTATCTTTATATCTGGGTTGAGTGCTAGGGCAGAACCTTCCATACGGATTTGGTCGTTACCTTTACCGGTCGCACCGTGGGCGATAGTGTCAGCACCTTCACTGGCAGCAATTTTAACTGCCCATTTAGCTAGTAGCGGTCGGCCGAGCGGGGTAGATAGGTAGTAGCGACCTTGGTACTGGGCATTGGCTTTGATGCCTTTGGCTAGGTATTCTTCTGCAAATTCATCTTTGGCATCAATCACGATTGCTTTACTTGCACCAAGATCAAGTGCCTTTTGCTTAATTTCAGCGAGATCGTCAGCTTGCTGACCAATATCAATAGTAAGTGCGATTACTTCCGCTTTATATTCGTCTTGGATCCATTTCAGCATGGTTGAAGTGTCTAAGCCACCAGAGTAGAGAAGCACAACCTTCTTAACTTCGCCCTTCCGACCCTCGTAACTCGATACCTTGATATATTCACTTTTGCTAGATAATGCCATATTTCCTCCAAAACTTAAGTGTTTCTGCCTAAATTATACTCAGCTTTGTGGAAATATCAACTGTCTTCAGGCGATTTTTGTATGGACATTTCAATACTAGGACTATTAATAACTTCTAACGTTCGGGCTTGTTCCAGCTCTGGTGAAAATGTTTGCGTCTCTGGCGAACCACTCACTGCCTTGCTCCATTAATTTATAAATCGCTAATCTGTGGTTATTACATGCAAAAACTACTAATACTAGTACTATCAGATCATAGTTTACTGTATTATACAATCTCTATTATTAGCCTGTAGACTTATTCGATTGATTGATGTGACAGATGGTTTTACTCCTAGAGATTGGGTGTGATTTGGGTGTGATTTCGGTGTGATTTGGGTGTGATTTTGGTGTGATTTGGGTGTGATTTTGATGTGCTTTGGATCTAGCGAGAGTTGACTGGCCGGGCCGTTTTTTTTTGGCGGCCCTGCCAGTCGTCATCTCATCTCGACTCATTCTGTGGTTGCTTCACTTGGCACGCGGCGTAGACTTACGGACGAATACCGCCACGAGTGCTGATGCAAGGAGCATTATCAGCCACAACGGTCCTTGTATGAACAAGGACAAGACTGCTGCCACTCCCGAAATCATCATTCCGATTACACCTAGTAGAGCCATGGGTTTTCACCCCCTTTTTTTTGTTGGACGTGGATAGATTTTATATTTTACAAATATAAAATTTATTTCTTCCCTAAAAAACCATCTGTCAATATACATTTCTCCAGATACTGGAAAAACATCTGTATAATACAATCTTTTTTAATATTTAGTCAAATGTTAAGAAAGAAGAGTGTAAAAAATTGATGCCTTCCGAGATGATCTCGACGTACTCATTATTGTGTCTAAATATTGTACTCCAAGGGAATTACTCCACAAAATTCAGTGCTGAATTTCGATCGTGCATAATCAAAATTAATCTGATGCCAGTCCGGGGAGGTCCGGCAGTGCTGGCTGAAGTGGAGCCGGCTCGCAACCTTCCTTTGCAGCATTGAGCTGTTTGTCTACCTCAGAGAGCATGTCGCCGGCTCGTAGTCTGCGAAAAAAGGTAACTCCATGTTCATCTGCGCCACCTGGAGATTGAAAATCTCTGAACCGTACGCGGCCTTCTTGAATATCTACCATCCGAATACGCTCAGTTGATCCGGTCGAAGCCGAATCAATAGTTGGAGTTCGGACGATTGCTTCTTTCTGGCTAATTAATACTTCTCCTTCGTAGCCAAGTGATAGCGAACTATCAAAACTAAAGCTTATACTTCCATCAGGTGCGGTGTTGAAATCTAATGTCGTCGTTGCGCCACTAGACCTGACTACGACAGGATCGAGTCCGCATCTTTCTGACACTTCTCCCGCTAGTGCATACGTATCATTTAATCTTCCAACGGCGTGATTCTCTCGAGCCGCATAGAATCCTGCTGTAGCAGGTGCCAGCACAGCTGTTGCTACCAGGGCAGCAGCAACCTTACGTAAAATACGTGCGGATCCGCTCGGTGGCCGTGGTTCTCCGACTAGTTCTCTTGCGGTTTCAGGGTTCGCGACTACACTTAACATAACAAAGTCAGGAGTTTGTCCCAAACCAGTAAAAGATCTTTTAGGTTTTTCTTCGCCAGTTCGAGCTGAGGGGATTTCTCCTGATGGTGGATTTAATGGCATAAATATCCTAAATTATATTTTATAATGTATCACTAATGTTAGGCTTTGTCAACTTTATCTTACTATATTTGACTTATTGTATTTAAAGTAAGATAATTATATTGATTTTTCATATAATTATTGAAGGATCGTATTTTGACAGACAGAACATGCATAAGACGAGATTATAGATAATTTGTAATAGTGTTTATTACTGCCACTCAAGCTTGCTTGATAAGATAATCTAGACCAGTAGATTATAAAGCATCTAATTATCTGCAATCTCGTCTTATGCCGATGAAAAGGCAACTCTATCGACCGTCGATAGGGAACGAGAACCCGAGTCCAGGAGGACATCGAATGGATGAGACAAGTGAAGTTGACACAACGGATCCTGATGAGTCGCCTTCAGGAAGATTACAAGAACTGGCCGATTTTGTAGCCGGTATTGTGGATCCTACGTTTGTACAGACCACAAACAACCCGCCAACCGCAGCGACCATCGCCACGATGGCAGAGGTCGGCAGAATGCCGCGACCCCTGTTCGTAGCTGTCGTTGCAACGTGGATAGTAGCACCCGTGCTACAGCTGACCATGTATTTGTACATGGTCGCCTTCAGCGACACCTTCACCCTGCCCGAATGGGCATGGCGGGCCAACTGGCTCGTGATGGGCGCTATGGTTGCGGTAGCGACGGGGTTCTGCCTCTGGGACAGCGAGATGGCAACGGTGAAGCGGAAGCTTCTCGTGAGTCTTGTCTGCGGGGGAGTAGCGACGGGCTTTTTACTGCCGTTTATAGACCCCGTGTTGTGAGTGAGGGCAGTACAAAGGGCTCTGGAGTTTAAAAGTGGTGCATTCGCCCACACTCCAGAACCCTCGCCCTCTCGAGCCCAAAACATCAATTCTGTCTGTCAAATAAAAACCATTAGATTATTTTATGACTGAAATTACTTCTACGCATAAACTGCTGACAATATGAATTCTATCAGCGCAGGTGTTATTGATTAAGACATCAGAACGCAATGCGTCTTAGATTAATAATGCCTATTTATATAAACCGACAGCCGCAGAATAAGACAATCGCTATGATATAATTAGTGCATGGGCAACGAAGATGCACGAACTCAGATTTTACTCGAAGATATGAATAGCAAATTCGATATGATAATGGAGTATGTCAAAGATATTCCTGACATGAAGCAGGATATTTCTGAGCTTAAGCAGACCACAAATCGACACGATACAGACTTACAAGATATAAAAGCGGTACTTAAAGATCACTCTAAAACGCTCGATGAGCATTCCGTAATACTTAAAGACCATACAAGAATACTCAATGAGCATTCGGTGACACTCAGAGAGCATTCGGTGACACTCAGAGAGCATTCGGTGACACTCAGAGAGCATTCGAAAGAGCTTATAGATATCAGAACTACACTAGGTTCGGTGAAAGCCGACACTTCAGATACGAAATTGCGCCTAGGTCAGGTCGAGTCAGAGGTCCAAAAACACAGCCAGCAGATTGCTCAACTCCAAGCAGCTGTCTAGTACTAAACTTTAATTCAAGCTACAATGTTTTTCTAAATGAAGAATTGAAAATGTCAGCTTTTGATGCCAAAAAACTAATGGCAAAACCATCCACTGCGTTTTAAGCTTATTGAACTTTCATTAACTATAAATCCTATAGCAAAAGAGCTCCCCATGGTCGCCCCTAAAGGGGTTGGCTTTTGCTAAAGGTATTTCTAGCTAACAAAAGTACATCAGTTAAAGCCGATATGACACAGCCTCTATGTAAGTCTGTGGAGATTTGAAAGCTAGCAATTAATAGATTCAAATCCTACTGGAAGGGGTTTGTCATCTTCCTTTGTCTGGCATTAGGAGGAGCTTCCTAAAGTGTGAGTGTTATTTAAACAATTTGCAGCTAAGTTTCAATTCGCTCCTTGCGGGCCGACCAACGGGGGTTGTTGAAACTAATTGTTCAAATAACGACGATGAACATAGAACGCACGATGATAAATTAGCTGTTCGCTATTCCATCACCTAACTATAAACAGTAAAGTCTTACGACTTGACAGTTATCAAGAACGACGACAGCCCAGGAGCTTGAGCTACTTGTCGGTACAAGTAGCATTAAATTTGTTTCTTTTCTAAAGAAAGGATTTCTAAATTCTAAAATTTTCTTTAGTTTTGTCTAAAACTGCTGGGCGATTTCGCGGGCTAGATCCGGGTTCCACATTGGGGCGGTGCAGGCTTGGACGAGATCGGCACCAATTTCGCGGTATTCGAAGAAATCATCTGGTGTCATGACACCGCCAACGCCAACAATCTGGTACTGATAGCCCTGACTGTCGCGCAGGTCGGCTAGTCGTTGCACCATTTCTAGTCCAGCCCATTTAATCCCCGCGCCGCATAGCCCGGATTTAAGTCGCCCCTCGCCAGGCAATGCCTGATTGCCGTTTTTATCATAAACCTTGGCGAGAATGGTGTTGATTAGCGAAACACCGGCAATATACTGATCGACTTCGGCGATTATCTCTTCTAGCAGTGTTTGTTGCTCGTCGCTAAAATAGCCAAGTTTTATCAGTAGTGGGGTAGTGCCAATAGCTTTTTTGGTTCGTTCGCAAATGCCAACCACGGCTTCTTTGGTGTAGCAGACGATGCCTTCGCCGACGACATTTGGGCAAGACAGGTTAAGTTCGATGATTTTTGCGCCAGCGTCTTTCTGCATCTTGGCGGTATCGGCGAAATCCTGCCAAAAGTCCTCGCTCGTGCCACCATCACGTGGCGTACCAAAGGCGCTGGCAATCATGACTTGGCCAAGTCCAGCTGACTGCGCAGCAATCTTCATGTCATTAACCCAATATTCTGGACCGCGACCTGAGTTGCCAAATGAGTTTGTTATGACAATCTTCTTATAATCTTCTGGATAGTCGTCGGCCTTGACCAAGCCGGACTCGGCTTGGTCAAGTGTAACGTCGCCACTAGTTTCGATCGGAATGATATTTGGGAACTGATTAGCCGGGTAGGCAACAGACCGCATAGTTTTATAAGTCGCAACATCGTAGCCCCAGTCAAAGGCGGCTTTGACATGTTTGCTGGTTGGCAACGTGCCGGCAGCAATTCCAAATGGCAGATAGATTGGGAAGCCTAGGAAATCAAAGCGTGGCTTATCGGTGCGGTTAAGCTCTGGAATGTGATCGAAGTACGGACCTTCGTCCATATTCTGATCAAAAGTCTTGTTAGGATCGTAAAACCACTGGGTATTCTTCATACTAATTATAGTATCATGCAGAAAATATAATACTCAATAAAGCCACACCTGCAATAATCAACCATGCGATATTAAGCCCAACGCTTTGCCAAACCTTCTTGTGAAGAGAAACAACAATAATACCTAGAGCACCTAATAAATTTAACGAATGATATTCTAGTGAATTCGACTCAATTAGATTAATGCTGACCAGTGCATAGGCGAGTAAGATCGAGAACATCCCAAGCCAACCAAAATCCTCAACAAGCTTATCTTTATCCATAAACAATATCTTAGCATCTGTTATCTGTAATTACAGCATGAGTTGATATTTATTAATTCTAGTGTATAATATATGTAAATTTAAGTAGGACATACTGTGCAAGGACAAAAACCGGGAGAAACTCAATTTCCTGAAGGATACAAACCGCCTACAGACTTTGTTAGTGTAGATGTTGGCGAGAGCTATAATTTAGCTCTAGACTGGGAAGATATTGAGTCTGGAGATCCATTCGAAAACTTAGGGATCCGGCTATTTAATAGCACTATTACTTTAAAATTAGTGCTGGATGGAGTGCCTAAAACTTATGAATATAGCCTACCAAAAATAGTTGAAGGAATAAATAGATACACTAGGTTTGAGACGTCAAATATTCTGCGTGGCGGCGGCAGACTGAACGAGTTCAGAGGCAAGGTTGAACCTACGGATCTGCTTGGACTGGACGCGCTCGGCAGTTATCACGCCCCCAATCAGACAAAGCGAGCTCAGTATGTCTATGCCAAATCATGGGCACAAGAAACTGGCGACGAAGTGCCACCAATTACTGAAACTGAGGCTAGCATATTGGCACTATTGGCCCCACTGCACGACCTAGGAGAAATATTGGATGATGACCTGGCTGATGATGAGAAAGCTAAGCAAGGCGACCCAGAACGAGAGAACAAGAATGCACGAGCAATTGCTAAGGCAGTAGTAGGTAAAAACGGTGGTAGAGAGCCTTTAGTTGATGACTGGATTATTGATATAGTTTTTGATATCGAACTCAACAAAAATATATCTGGGACAGACTATGAAGAACTAGGCATAAATTTGGAAAAGTTACACAAAATCTGGCGAATCCAGGTTGAACAAGTTGAATATGTTGAATCGGTCATCGAAGCCTTCAAGGTGTTCAATTTGGATACGGAAGATCGCCCAGAGCTAAGACCAGATGAAGGTGAAACCGAAGATGAGCTTTGGGACGAAATTATCACTAAACTCGGTAACCTAACTGGCGGCATAATTGCTAATCACCTGCCTATTTTAATAGGCTCTATAAGTGATAAGAACTCTCCCTGGACCAAGTCGCTTGAGGACTTTTTACTCGACCCAAAAAGCGAACATTTAAAGACTGGAGCGTCGGAAGATATTGCTGAGTATAGAGAGGGTGACAGTAGACGAACAATAATTACCAAAATATTAAATCATCTTTCTGTTCGGGGAAATCTTGAGAAATACTTTGGCGACGACACAGACAACCATGTAGAGACAATGTTTGAAACCATAAACAACGTCAAAGAAATGTGGCAGGAATTTTTGCTTGACCAGCAGGACATGTCGCAACCTAGTTAACATGTTATTATTACTAAGTAATGAAGTTTGCTGACAAATTAGCTGAGGCAGCCACTAAAAATAATTCTCTTTTGTGCATTGGACTTGATGCCGACACAACTAAACTTCCTCAAGATCAAAGTCAGTTTGAATTTATCAAATCAATAATTGACTCCACTTCCGATCTTGTGTGCGCCTACAAGCCAAATAGTGCTTTTTATGAGGCCGAAGGCTCAATTGGAATCCAAGAACTTAAAGATATCTGCGACTATCTACACCAGCACTATCCTGAAATACCAATAATCCTTGATGCTAAGCGGGGTGATATCGGAAATACCAACAATGGCTACGTAAAATTTGCTTTTGACTACTTAGGAGCCGACGCCATTACCTTGCACCCGTATCTTGGTGGCGAATCACTTACTAGTTTTATTGATCGGCCCGACAAACAACTGTTCATCATGGGGCGGAACTCCAATCCTGGTGCTAGTGAATTCCAGGATCTAGAGATTGACCAGACTCCGTTATATATAAAAGTCATCGAAAGCTTTTCTAAAAATTGGGATTACAACGGTAACATATCCTTTGTAGCCGGTGCGACTTATCCAGACGAGCTAGCTGAGATCAGAAGAATCGTTGGCGAAGATAAGCCACTACTTATCCCAGGCATCGGTGCACAGGGCGGGGAAATCGAAGCGACGGTTAAGGCTGGAGTTAATTCTACGGGCGATAACGCAATCATCTCCAGCAGTCGTGCCGTTATTTTTGCCGACAATCCTCGCCAAGCAGCGCTTGTCTTGCGAGATGAAATTAATCTGTACAGAGGTTCAAATGAGTAAGCACGATCTTAAAACAGACATAGCTTTGGCATTAGCGGGTGTGGGTGCCTTAAAATTCGGCGAATTTAAGTTCAAAAGTGGAATTATCAGTCCGATGTATATGGACCTTAGACTGTTCGTTAGCTACCCCAGATTATTGAAAAAGGTCGTCAAAGCCTACGCCGAGATGATTGAGGATATTAAATATGACCGCCTGGTTGGCGTTGCGTATGCAGCTATGCCAATTGCCGGTGCGATTAGTTTAGAACTTGAGAAACCATGGGTTTTTGTCCGTAAGGAAGGACTAGCAAAAGCTCACGGCCTAAGCAAAGCTATTGAAGGCGAGTACAGCAAAGGTGAAAAGGCTCTGATTATTGAAGATCTCGTCACAAAAGGTACATCAATCATGGAAGTTGTACCTGTCATAAAGGATCATGGCCTAGTCCCAACCGATGCTGCTTTCTTAATCGATTACGAAAAGGGTGGTTCCGCAAAACTTAAAGTCCAAGGCATCAAGGTTCATGCCTTTATGACCATGCACGAAGTTGTCGATATAATGCTCGCAGAAGGCAAGATCAACGAGACTCATCACCAAAAATGCTTAGATTTTTTAAGCCTGAGATCTTGACAATAAGTACGAATTTGGTTAATATTTAAGTATTCACTTAAACATAGAAGATTATAATATGGATCAATCAGTAGTAAAAAAGGAAGATAAAGAACGTGGCATTAAGTTGTGTCGGTTATTTGATGCACTTGGAGACAGCACGCGGTTCTCGCTAGTTCAGAGACTCCACAAGAATCAAGACATCTGTGTTAGCGACCTAGCTGAAAAGCTTAAAATTACTCCAGCTGGCGCCTCACAGCAGCTCAAGACTTTAGAGCGGGCTGGGATACTAACCAGAGTGCGCAAAGGTCAGCGCATTTGCTACCAAGTAAACTCAGAAGACAGCGATGTTATCCATGTCTTAGAACTAATGAAGGGATAATAAGTGGTCGCAAAAGAATCAGCAAAACAAGTCACAATCTACTCCACCCCAACTTGTGGTTATTGCAATATGGCAAAAGAATATCTTAAATCACGCAAGATCGAATACGAAGAGTTCGATATTACCTCAGACAGCGACAAGGCTCAAGAAATGGTCAATAAGAGCGGTCAGATGGGCGTTCCAGTCATAGAAATTGCAGATAAAATTGTCATCGGATTCGATCGACCAAAAATCGACGCTGCATTAGCTGTTAAATAAGCGCTACCGACTCAACAGCTCTTTTCATCAATACTATTCATTCATAGGCCTGGCAGAGTAGTTATTAAAATAAATTGATCTTTGCCGATTATGCAATTTAGATCTATAATAAGTATGATTTTTCACTTATAGTGAAGGATTGTTTTTTGACAGGCAGATTATTAGCACAAGGCGAGACTAGAGATTGTTAATATTTAGTAAATTGTAATCTCGTTTTGTGCCCTGAGAAGCGTTCGGTAGAAATTACTGATCTAAACGAGACCGCTCGACCACGATGTAACAACCTCAACAAACTGGAGATAACATGGAATACCTCAAGCTATTGATCCTTGAAAATGGTGAATTTAATGGTGACTTTTTGTTTATCATTGGAGTCGCTGTCATTTCTGGATTATGGATGTGGCATTTTCGCACAACACGTCAAGAAACTGATGAAGACTAGGTCATAAGATATTTTCAATTGATTCAATCAACCACACCTCGAAAGGAGGTGAACACCATGAGTACACCAGTGAAGGTCTCTATCGCAGCAGCAGTCGTTGCGGCAGTAATCCACTTCGCTCGGAAAAGGGCACCATACACCCTGACCTGAACGAGGTTCAACAGCGCAATCGTGGGCGGAGAGCGTCGGTCGTATCGGAAGGCAATCAGCCACTTGGCCGAAAGCTGAATCCGGAACCACCGACCAACTCTCCGCCCACCCGAGTGCAAGCCTCCACTCTAAATCCCAATATCAATATCTGCCTGTCTATTTTTCTAATTTTTTAAACCATTACGATATCTGCCGCATACCTTGCACTGAAAGCTACGGTGTCTATACTTAGATTTACAAATAGGGGAGTTTTATATGAAGTTTTTTATTGATACTGCTGAGCTGAAAGAGATAGAACAAGCTGCGAGTTACGGTGTGCTGGACGGAGTTACAACCAATCCGAGCCTGATGGCAAAGGTCGGCATCAAAGGCCGTGAAAATATATTGGCGCATTATAAAGCCATCTGCGATTTGGTTGACGATAACGTCAGCGCCGAAGTGATTTCGACAGACTACGAAGGCATGATTAAAGAAGCCCACGAGCTAGTCAAAATCGACGATAAGATTGTCGTAAAAATACCGATGATTCCAGACGGAGTTAAAGCAATCAAACAACTCAGCGGCGAAGGCATTCGAACTAATTGCACACTAATTTTTAGTTCTGGCCAGGCCATACTGGCCGCTAAAGCCGGAGCCAGCTTCGTCAGCCCATTTGTTGGCAGACTTGATGATATATCAAGCGAAGGCATGCGACTGATTGCTGAAATGGTAGCTATTTTTGATAATTACGGATTTGAAACCGAAATCCTCGCCGCCAGCGTTCGCCACCCTATGCATATTATCGAATGTGCACGGATGGGTGCCGATGTTGTAACCTGTCCTTTAAGTGTAATTGACCAGCTTTTCAAACACCCACTGACCGATAGCGGTCTAGAAAAGTTCCTAAGCGACTACGAATCTAGCCAAGCATAACGTCATTTGCATCTTGATTTTACCTCTGTCAGAATATAGGTATAAATAAGGGGTATCATGAGCGAACAATCAACAAGCCTGCAAGCTGCAAATACTATTAGAGTTCTGTCTGGTGCTATGGTTGAAAAGGCCGGTAGCGGACACCCTGGCGGCGCAATGGGCGCAGCTGATTTTATCCATGTGTTGTTCAACGAATTTATTGTCGAAGACCCTAATGATCCTACTTGGCCACACCGAGATAGGTTCTTTCTTGATGCCGGGCATATGTCGCCAATGATTTACAGCATACGCCACTTAACCGGACATTTATCGACCGAAGATCTGGAAAATTTCAGGCAGTGGGGCAGCAACACGCCAGGACACCCAGAGCGATCGCTCAATCACGGCATCGAAAACACTAGCGGACCACTCGGCCAAGGTCATGCCTACGGGATTGGTGCAGCGATTGCTGAAGAGTTTTTAAGAGAAAGATTTGGCGACTGGACCAGACATAACACTTATTGTTTTATCAGCGATGGTGGCGTCCAGGAAGAGATTAGCCAAGGCGTTGGCCGAATTGCCGGATACCTTGGGCTCGGTGGCTTGATAATGTTCTACGATAGCAACCAAGTCCAGCTATCGACTCAAACTACTGCGGTTACAGCCGAAGACACTGCCAAAAAATACGAAGCCTGGGGCTGGCACGTGATGACAATCAACGGCAGTGATCAGTTCGAAATCCGTGACGCGATTAAGGCTGGAAAACTGGAGCACAACCGACCAACGTTAATTATTGGACAAACGGTCATGGGTAAAGGAGCGGTTACAAGTGACGGCGATAGCTTCGAAGGCCAAGTTAGCATGCATGGCCAACCAATGAGTGCAGCCGGAGCGTCGTTTGAAGACACCGTAGCGGCGCTTGGTGGAAACCCGAAAAAGCCGTTCGTAGTATCTAAAGAAGTTAAAAACCTCTATAAAGAATCGACTTTAAGAAAGTCTGAACAGGTCAAAGAACGTAAGACAGAGGAAGAGCAGTGGCGAGAAGCAAACCCAGTAAAGGCAGAAAAGCTAGATAAATTCCTAAGCGGTAAAGCACCAAAGCTCGATTGGGAGCAGATCGCTAGTGAGCAGAAAGAGAACATAGCAACTCGAGCTAGTAGTAGTTTCGTTTTATCTAAATTCGCAGAAAATATAGAAAATATGATTGTCATGAGCGCTGACCTTTCAAATAGCGATAAAACCGACGGCTTCTTGAAAAAATCAACGCCAATTACTGCTGGGCATTTTGAGGGTGCGTTCTTACACTGCGGCGTCAGTGAATTCAGCATGGCTGCGATTGCAATTGGCATTGGTCTGCACGGTGGAGTTATCCCGGTTTGTGCGACCTTCTTTGCGTTTTCTGATTACATGAAACCAGCTTTACGCATGGCGGCGTTGATGGAAGTTCCAGTTAAGTTTATGTGGACACACGATGCCTTCCGTGTCGGCGAGGATGGTCCAACCCACCAGCCGGTCGAACAAGAAGCTCAGCTACGACTACTCGAAAAACTACACAATCATAGTGGCAAACCTGGGATACTAGCGCTTCGACCAGCTGATGCGGCCGAAACTACAGTTGCTTGGAAAATGGCGATAGAGAACACAAGCACGCCTACCGGTTTAATCTTTACTCGGCAGAATGTTGATGATGTGGTTGATTACAAGCAAGCCTTGAACGCACAGAAGGGTGCCTACGCAGTAAATGACGTAGCTAACCCTCACATGATCGTTGTCGCCAACGGTAGCGAAGTATCCACTGCAATTGAAGCTGCAAATCTGGTTAAATCTAAGATAAGAATCGTGTCGGTTATTTCTGAAGGTTTATTCCGTGAACAGAGCAGTAAATATCAACAAGAGATATTGCCTGCGAATGTACCAAAGTTCGGCGTCACGGCAGGATTGGCCGTAAACCTACTAGGTCTAGTTGGGGATATTGATCGAATTCACAGTCTAGAGCATTTCGGCTTTAGTGCACCGTACGAGAAGCTGGATGAAGAATTTGGTTTTACGCCCAAACAACTATCAAAAAAGCTAGAAAAGGCACTTAAATAATGACAGATGAGCTAATAGCTTCACTAATCGTTGTAATGGCGTTTTTTCAAGTCGTATTTGTAATTGCGACAATATTTAAGAACAACGGACTAGTTGATGTGTCGTGGGGACTGGGATTCATTGTCGCTTCATGGATAATCGCTATCAGAAATAGCCAGTTTTTAATTCTACTAATTCCGATAACTATCTGGGGACTAAGGCTCGCTGGACATATTTATTTACGAAGTCGGAAATCAGAAGAAGATTGGCGCTACAAAAAATGGCGAGAAGACTGGGGCAAATGGGCGATACCACGAGCCTGGCTTCAGGTGTTTGTCCTCCAAGGTTTTTTACAGTGGGTGATTCTAATACCTGTCGTCCTAGCATTGTCGAGCCAAGCACTCTTGAATAACTGGTACTTAATTTTTGCTGGGTTCATGCTCTGGATTGGTGGATTTGCACTAGAAGCTACGGCTGATTTCCAACTTAAAGAATTTATAAAAACCAAGAAGAAGGGTCAGGTCTTAACATCTGGTGTTTGGGCATATACTCGCCATCCTAATTACTTTGGTGAGGCAATGCTGTGGTGGGGAATTTGGTTTATTTGTTTAGGCTCTGTAATCGATCTACCGCTCTGGACAATTATCGGCCCAATTACTATTAACTTCCTAGTTCGTTATGTTTCTGGAGTGCCTTTCTTGGAAAAGAGATATGCTGATAATCCTGAATTTCAAGAGTACAAAAAGAAAGTTCCGATTTTTATACCTAAGATCAGTAGCTAATTCAAATGATACTTGTACCGACAAGTATCTCAAACTCCTGGACTATCGTCGTTCTTGATGTGTTAGTAGTTATTTAAACAATTAGTTTCAACAACTCCTTTCAGTCGGCCCGTAAAGGGCGAATTGAAACTTAGCTCAAATTGTTTAAATAAACACTCACTCATCAGGAAGCTCCTCTTTATGCTTAAGGCGAAAGGAAGATGACAAATCCCTGCTGGTAGGATTTGGATTTAATGATATTGACGATTTTAAGTTGTAATCTATTTTTCGGGAGTTGGGAGGGGCAGACAGATTATTGAGCTTAGGGTGGGTTGAGGGTTGGAAATTAGATTGGGTGGTGGGGCAAGAAGAGAACCTTTAGAACGTAGCGTTAGCGACGTTTTCCAGGGATTATCCCTCCTTGCCAAGAATCACCGTGACCCCTTGATCTTTACCGTGATACGGCAACAACGAAAATCCAGCCCAGGATCCAGAGCGCAATCGCTGCGTTCAAAGCCCAGGTTGGTAGTCCGAGCCATTTGGCTGATTTGTTGACACTGTTTGTCATGTTATTCACCTCCTTTAAGGTGTGCAGGTATTGGTTGAGCTGGTTGAGGATTATTCCTACGGGTCTGCGCACTTCGCAACAACGGCCGCCCATACAACAAGCGAATTGCTTGGTAAGCCAGACACTGCCGTCAATACGACCGGTATTACTGTCTTTGTGTTCATTTCGTCCTTTCGGATTTTTTCGCACGGATTTCGCACGAATCTCATCTAGATCAGTCGTGATGACTGAACACCCCTTTCAAGGGCACAAAACGAGGCTACAGACTAAAATAATATGTAATCTAAAGCCTCGCCTTGTGCTAATAATCTGTCTGCCAAAAAACAATCTCTCACAATCATAAACAACTGTGAAAAACATATGTTTATTATACTACCATATTTATCTAATAGCAAACTTAAGTTTAAATTATTTACACCGTTAAAGGCTAATTATAGCGAACGGGTTAGAGGATTAAATTCGGCTAACAGCTAATTGCAGCTTGGTTTGTGTTGCTTTAGCGTATTCGTAAATTGCAAAGAAAGAGGTTGTGAAGAATAGATCGCCAAGCAACGTCCAGCGCAAGAATGGTAGTCCAGCTACGTAGCTAGCAATCAAACCACTGATATCGCGAGTGTAGGCACCCATAGCCCAGACACCGAAATTGGTAATTAGATAAAACTGAAGAGCTGCAACAACCGATACTCCAGCAACCCTTGTAAGATTGCGGTTCTTCCGCAAGGCTAGACCGAGTAGCCCGCTAATCATAAAGCTACCCCATACAAAAAGCGTAGTCGTGTGGATTAGGGCACTCAAAGGATGAATGGTAGAGAAATCAAATATCTGTGAGCTAAACGGGCTGATGTAAAGCAGTGCGTAGTCGCTTATAGCAACTGCTAAAAGTGGCAGTATTAACGCGTAACGCTTTGGCAGATAAGCAGCACCGAATATCGCGGCTGCTGTCATTGGCGCAAAGTTTGGCAAGTGCGGCACCAGACGCATCATTACTGCGGTAATTATCAAAGTTATTGCTAGTAAGTAATTTTGTTTCTGGTTCTTAAACATTAGACCCTCCTGTTTGCTTTGATTTTACCATAAACCACGTGAACCAGCCGAGTGCAAATGCCGCAAGAACACTTAGACCGATAACTGACAGATTACTTTCCTTAGCTGCGACTTTTTTGTTAGATGGAGAGTCGGTGGCTGCAATTTTGAAGTTTTCTTGCTGAGCATTCTTGGCTGCTAGCGTGAATCTACTTGCAGCACTTGAGGCACTAGCGAAACTCGTTAGGTCAGTTTTAGCTTCTTCGATAATCTCAGATTGGATATTGTTAAAGAAAATATTATTTGAGAAAACGGGCTTCGAAAGAGGCATCAGCTCTAGCGGCTCTGGGTTAAGCGACCATGAGCTACCCAGCAGGGCAATAATAGCGTGCGAAGTGTATTCAGCCGAGCTATTTGAGCACCAAGTTTCGCCTGGTAAACATGAAGACATAAACCGAAACCCTCCATCTGGATTCTGAACGCTTAGTAACCAGTTCTGAGCTCTAGTAATTTCATTTTTTTTAGAGTCACCGACAAGATTCAAAGCCATTAATGCCCAGGATGTAGAGGCTGTATCGCTAACTCCAGAATCGGCACCTAATCTAAAGCCGCCGTCAGCATTTTGTAGTTTCAAAAGATAAATTACAGCTCCGTCTCTGCTAGTGTCTAGCTTGTCGTGTGTGATGCCCATTCGTTCGGCGGCGTACATCGCCTGAATAGCTGCTGAGGTGCTATTGCTGTCACTACCAACTGGATAGCATGTGCCTTCATAACATACCTCTGCTGAAGTTGTATGGCTAAAACCGCCATCTTTCTTACTTTGATTTGTAATTACAAAGTTCAACGAACTAGCAGCTAATGTTTTTAAGTCTTGATTATTAGTGCCTTCTGAAGCTAGGATTCCAAAATAGTCATCATTAAGTGCAGTTTCGTCGCCAAACTGCCCATTGACTTCTTTGCTAGCTAGTATCTGATCATAGTCTGCTCCTTCAAAATTTGCAGTATCTTTGCCAGAGGCTTTGATAGAAATCATCTTTTTTTCAACTGTGAGCAACTTAGTGTCTGGATCATTCGTATTTGGTACATTTCTCTTAGAGTAATCTTCTAGGCTTGTACCGCTCTTAGTCTTGACGTTTGCTGGATCTAAATCGGCTACTTCGACAGCAACAATTGCCCAATCGGAGACATCACCAAAAGCACCATCTTTAATGCCGCCGTCGGCCGCTTGTTGGGTTTCTAAGTAATTAACTGCTCCGTGAACTGAATCGGAACGTTGCTGCTCTGTAGCTGCAAGTGCAGCTAGCGGCGTATTGAGTACGATTACTCCTGTTAACAATACTGCTAATAATTTATTTCTGATCATGACTAACTCCTTTATTTAATAATTAATTTTGTTTATCTAACGTATTGCCAATTTACTTGGTCGCCGTTTTTCACAAGTAATCTTGAACAGCCATAGGGAGGGGAGGCGCCATTAACGCGGAATGTCCACCAGATATTATTGGCATCGCCTTGACCGTTGATTTTATAAACAGCCTGCGTGTTGTACTGGCTGCTATAGCGCATATCCAAGCTGCTAATCAAACCGGCGTTTAATGCCGCGCTTAGAACGTTACAGTGGTTACTACCCTGGGTCAGGCTAACCGAGCCTTTAGCTACACCGTTAACACTTAGCGCGACAGAAGCTGTAACTGGCTGAGTGTTTTTAGGATTGGTTTTGCTATTAGAAGCAGGCTTGGCTGAGCTTTTTGAGCTAGCAGGCTTAGAGCTCTCAGTCGTTGCAGTATCGCCTGATTTCAGTGGCTGATTATTTGCTGGTGATTTATTATCGTTCTGCTCTTTACTGTCTTTGCTTTCGTCTGACGCCTTTTCAGAAGAAGTAGTTGCATTATCTTCTTCTCTTGGGCTAACTATCTGCTCAACATCGTCTGAGACTTGCTTTTCCTGATTTCGAAACTTTGCATCTGCAACGATACTGCCTGCAGAAACAAAGAACATAAAACCAATAACTATTGCGTAAGGAGCGAATCGTGCTGCTACAATTTTTAATTTATTTTTGATAGTAAAAAACCTCCACCGAAGACAGCGAGATGGAGGTAAGTACAAAAATCTAAATCTATTGTTGTAATTGCTTCCTTTGCTCGAAGGCTTCGAAATTAATCGAATTTCTACGTCTGATTGGTTTTCTGACTATGAACCTTATTATCTCTACTCATTTCGTATCTCAATCAGTCTTTTCGGCTGCAAAATCATTTTTTGATCTCAACATAGCCTTTAGCTATGCTTCGATAAACAAATAATTTCTCGCTAAGAAAACTCTAAATGATCTAGCAAAAGGATTAGAGATAATAAGGATCGTACAGTTGCGGCACAGTGAGGGAATTTCGCCCTGCTTGCCCAATCGCGTAGTGCTTGTGTTTATACTAGCACCACAAAATGTAGTGTAGCTAGCATAGGTTCGAAGCATTTTTTTGTCAACAAGACTTTGTAGCAAATCGTTCAATTACAGATTGAATTTACTGAAATTTGCACGCCCATAGCTATATCTATTTTGAACTAGCGTTGCTCGTATCTTTTTTGCTAGCGATTATCGAAAGTGCGATAGTTATAGTTAGGACGATAGCAATAAATATTAAGCTAAATCCTGGTGGAAACTCTAGTGCTATCCAGTTAAAACCAAATATTTTATCTGGCTCTAGCAGTAAAGAAAATCCGACTACAAATAAGATTATCCCAAGACCTTTGTTGAGGTAACGCACCTGGCTTGCCAGCTCCTCAAAAATGAAATATAACGCCCTCAAACCTAAGACTGCAGCGATGTTGCTAGCTAGCACAATATAAGGGTCACGGACAATGGCCAGCACAGCAGGAACGCTATCGATCGCGAATAATACATCTGTTAGTTCAAGTACGATAATAGCTAGAGATAGCCTAGTCACGACAGTCTTGCCATTTAGCTTGGTGATCAATTTAGCACCGTAAAGCTTATCGCTAAGCGGCAAAACAGCTCTAGCAAATTTAGAAATCCTAGATTTTCCCGGATCATAACTCGCAGTACCATTGTCGCGGAATAGCTTGATTGCGGTATACATAAGCAAAACACCTAGCACCAACAATATCGGCTCGAATAAGCTAATCAAGGCAATACCAGCGAATACAAAAACACTTCGGAAAAATATTGCACCGATTATTCCCCAGGACAAAACCTTAGATTGTAGGTCTTTTGGTATCTGTAAGTAGGCGAGGATTATGCTCCAAACAAAGATATTGTCGACGCTTAGCATCTTTTCTATCAAATATCCTGAGAAATACAGATCACGAGCTGTGGCACCTAAGCCAATCCAAATGAATACACCGAGCAAGATCCCTAGACTAATCCAGACGGCACTTCTGATGACTGCCAACCGTAAGGAACTACGAACCTTGCTCTGGACTCTTAGATCTATGAAAAGAAGCACAACGAACCAAGCAAGAGTAGCCACCCACCAAACTGGCGAAACATTAGAAACTTCAGCCTGTTGAATAGCGAAAGAGGCGATCATCCAATTATTATCTCACTAAGTGTCAAGGCTTGTAAGATTAACCATATTTTGCCACTATACTTAGTGAATATGTTCGAAGATTATAAAACCAAACAATCTGTAAAAGTCGTCTACACTGGCGAAGGTAAAGGTAAAACAAGTGCTTCTATCGGCTTAGTTGCTCGAGCACTTGGCACTGGATGGAACGTAGCGTTCGTTCAGTTCATTAAGCACTGGGATGTTGGCGAACATAATTTTTTCGAATCAATCGGAGATTTATATAAAGATAATTTTACTTTTCACAAGGGTGGTAAGGGCTTCTACGAGGCAGGTGAAATGAGTGCGGCCGGAGTCAGCCAAGACCAACACAGACAAGCCGCTAGTGAAACATTTGAATTTGCACTAAAAGCTGCAACTCAAGGCGATTATAACCTGATTGTTTGCGACGAAATTAATAATGCTGTTCACGATGGGCTACTTAGCAAATTGCAACTAAAGAAACTAATTAAATCAACTAACGAGAAGACTTCATTGTGTTTAACTGGTCGTGATTTTCCAGAAGAACTACTAAATCTAGTTGATATAGCAACGAGCATGACCAAACTGAAACATCACTTTGATGATAAATATCTAGCCAATAAGGGAATAGACTACTGACATTAGCACGATTGGCACTCTTGACATGAGAGTGCCAATTTCATATACTTAAACTACTGTTTATTTATAAAAGGAAGCTTATGAATCCAAATGAAATGACTCAGAAAACCGTTGAAGCCTTGCAGGCAGCAATCGAAAATGCAGTTAACAACAAAAACCCAACAATTGAACCAATACATATATTGTTGGCACTAGTCGAACAGTCTGATACCGCATTCGTTGGTGTTATTCAGTCTATTGGAGCTACGGAGCTCTCTGAAGAGTTAAAAGATAAGGTTAATCGTCTTCCCACCAGTAACGATATCTCCAGCGAATCAGACATTAGGCCTAGTAGCGAGTTTAGTCGATTGCTTACAACCGCTAAGAAAGAAATGAAGGAGCTTGGTGATACACATTTATCAACTGAGCATATCTTGCTTGCCGCCAGTAAAGAGAAGTTTATAGAATTACCAGTAGACTACGAACAGTTGAAGAGTAAGCTAGAAGAAGTTAGAGGAGGCAAAAAAGTGAGCGACCAAACACCAGAAAATAAAATGAATGTTCTAGAAAAATATGGTCAGGATTTTACTGCATTAGCGCGTGAAGGTAAGCTCGACCCAGTTATTGGCCGTGATGAAGAAATCCGCCGGGTTATGCAGGTATTAAGTCGCCGTACAAAGAATAACCCCGTACTAATCGGTGAGCCAGGAGTTGGTAAAACCGCCATTGCCGAGGGTCTGGCTAGTCGGATCGTGGCTGGTGACGTACCGAGTAGCCTAAAAGAAAAGCGGCTAATCGAATTAAGTATGGGCAGCCTACTGGCAGGTGCTAAATTCCGTGGTGATTTTGAAGAACGACTTAAGGCGGTGCTCGATGAAGTTGAAAAAGCGGCTGGACAAATAATTCTGTTTGTCGACGAGCTCCATACAATCGTTGGAGCTGGCAAGACCGAGGGTTCAGTTGATGCGGGGAATATGCTTAAACCACTACTCGCACGAGGTAAATTGCACATGATCGGTGCCACGACCTTAGACGAGTATCGTCAATACATCGAGAAGGATGCGGCACTAGAACGACGTTTCCAGCCGGTCTTTGTTGATGAACCATCTGTTAACGACACAATAACTATTCTCCGTGGACTACAAGAAAAATACGAGGTTCATCACGGAGTAAAGATAACAGACGAGGCAATCGTTGCCGCAGCCAAGCTAAGTGATCGTTATATCTCAGATAGATTCTTGCCAGATAAGGCTGTGGATTTAATCGACGAAGCTACAAGCAGCCTCAAAATAGAAATCGAATCGATGCCGACCGAACTTGACCGTACAAAACGTAAAATTACACAATTAGAAATCGAAAAGGCAGCCATCAGAAAAGACAAGTCTGCAAAAGATAGGGTCAAGGAAATTGAAGCTGAAATTGCAAACTTGAAAGAAGAATCAGCCGGGCTGGATCAACAGTGGAGTCACGAAAAGCAACTACTGGAAAAGATTAACGGTTCAACTGAGAAAATTGATAAATTGCGAGTCGAACAAGAACAGGCAGAACGCGAAAATGACCTGAATAAAGTTGCGGAGATACAATATGGAAAGATTCCAGAACTGAAAACAGTCGTGGCTCAAACTCGCAAAGAGCTAGAGTCAATCCCGAACGACCAGAGGCTATTGCGCGAGGAAGTGGTTAGCGAAGATATTGCTGCTGTTGTTGGGCGCTGGACGGGCATTCCAGTCTCTAGACTTCTAGAGGCGGAATCTAGCAAGCTGAGCCAACTAGAATCTGAAATAGAAAAGCGAGTTGTCGGACAGGACAAGGCCGTAACAGCCGTCGCTAATGCCATCAGACGTTCGCGTGCTGGCATATCGGACCAGAATCGACCAATAGGTAGCTTCTTATTCCTTGGCCCGACTGGCGTCGGTAAAACCGAGCTCAGCAAATCCTTGGCAGAGCAGCTTTTTGACGACGAACACGCCATGGTCCGTATCGACATGAGTGAATACATGGAACAGCATGCCGTAGCACGGCTAATCGGAGCGCCTCCAGGCTATGTCGGCTACGATCAAGGCGGCCAACTAACCGAGGCTGTTCGGCGCAGACCATACACAGTCATCTTGTTCGACGAAATCGAAAAGGCCCACCAGGATGTCTTCAACGTACTGTTGCAAGTACTTGATGACGGCCGCATGACGGATGGGCAGGGCAGAACGGTCGACTTTACAAACACAATCATAATTATGACAAGTAACGTTGGTTCAGAGGTTATCCTAGAGTCTAAGCCAGAAGAAGATGAAGCTTTACAAGGTAAGATCGAGCAAATGCTACGAATGAAATTCCGCCCAGAGTTTTTGAATCGTATTGATGATATTGTCATCTTTAATCGTTTGAGCAAAGACCGCATGGGTGCGATTGTCGATATACAGCTGGCAGGAGTATCTAAGCAAATTAAAAATAGTAAAGATATTGAAATTAACTTTGACGATAGCGTCAAGCAGATGCTAGCAAAGCGAGGCTACGACCCAAGCTTTGGTGCAAGGCCGTTAAAACGATTGATTCAGACTAAGATTCTTGACCCGCTAGCGTTAGAAATAATTGATGGACAGGTCAAAGATGGCGACAACATATTAGCGAATACTGAGAACAATAGTATAATCTTCCAAAACTAATACTACACAGTCTGTAAATTATCTGCTATAATTATCAGTTAATTATGCCTGAAACACCTCAGCTAACCCCAGATGATCCGCACCAGCTTGATGGAGTTGTATTAGAAAGGTCTCAAGAAGCTAGGGATCTTATTACCGCATATCCTGAAACCGAATTTTATCTTGACAGGTTAACTGACGAAGATGCAGCTCCTCTTGTTGTTAAGATTGGTGGCGGGGAGGTTGACGATCAGGAACTGGCCAATCAACTTGATTACCTTTCTAGACTGGGTGTATCGATCATTGTTATCCACGGTGCTGGACCCCAAACTAGCATCGCCTTAAAAGCGGCTGGAATAGAAAAACAGGAAGTTGAAGGTATGCGTGTCACGACTCGCGAAGCAATGCCGATAGTCCAGGGTACGCAAGAGGGAGTAAATAAGGGCTTAGTAGATTTAATCGGCCCAAGATCAATATCAATTACTAATGCTCTTATATCTAGCATCAAAGGTGCGGACCTAGGATTAGTTGGAAATCCTGAACAACTAAAAAAGGATAGGATTGATATGGCGCTAAAAGCTGGAAAAATAGTGGTTATGAACAGTGTAGGCTACGTTCCAGCAAACGCGGACCAAGATGGATATTCAGGTCCAACAAATAATAATGCCGATCAAGTTGCGGCACTAGTTGCAAATGAATATAGAGCCAAAGAAGTAGTTATGGTAACTGGCACCGGGGCGGTACTGAAAAATGATGAAGCAACCGGTGGTGAAGCAAGACCAATATCCGTACTTTACCCAGTCGAAGCTGAGGCCCTCATGAAGTCAGGAGAAATTGATGGTGGCATGATGGTCAAAGTCAGAGCCGCCTTAGATATCCTCGCATCAGGAGACGAGGAGCTAAGAGGGGTCGCTATAATAAAAGGTAGAGACATATTTAAAGAATTATTTGAGCACTTTGGTATGGGAACCTTGGTCACAGAGAGGCCTAGATTTGAAAAGATTGATAGGCAGAAAATTACAGCCCCTCTTATACGTGAAGTTACTGGAATAATCAACGAGGCTTTTGGGGATAGACGATTAATTGATGGTTTCTGGGATAAAATTCTAGATGAGAAGAGTGGGGACTTCAGTCACATACTGCTTGGTCAGCAAGACTACGGAGCTGTTGGTGTTGTGAGAACGCCAGATGCACTTAAATTGGCAAATGGTGTCCAGGTCCAGCTATTGGATAAGATAGCCGCGAAATGGCATTACGAAGGCACAGGGGTGAGTAGCAGCATAATTGAACAGGCAAGACAAGAAGGCCCGGTAATGTGGAGAGCGAGAATCGCACCTGACGACGTACAAAATGTGCTTCTTCGAGAAAGGATTTATCCTAAATTAGCTAATTATTCCCAAATTATTACCGACAACAATGGTACGGGATGGGTAGTTTACTCAGTGGGACTTGAGGGTGACAGCATGACGGACAAGAGAAATAAAATGATGCAATTTGTTGCAAATGAGTCCGGAACAATCGTACCAAAGCTAAGTAAAGCGAAAATTGATAAATCTTGGTAAGATGTAGCCATGGAAATGCTTCAGTATATAATTTACTTCGTCACTCTACTTAATCCAGTAGCTCTTTTCATATACTTACTACCTCTCAAACAAGAACGTGGCATGAACGAGTATACAAAAATATTATTCCGAGCGAACCTGATCGCCTTCGTTACTTATGCGGTATTTGCAATTTTCGGTGAAGCAATCTTCACAAAATTATTCCGGATTGAATTTAGCTCATTTAGATTATTTGGTGGGCTCGTACTGCTCGGTTTTGCCTTCGGTAGCATCGTGCAGGGCAAGAAGTCTCTAATCGCTACTAAGGGCGAGATGAACGATATCGCCACCCAAATTGCCATGCCGTTTATCGTTGGGGCTGGAACAATCGCGATGAGTATAATCATGGGCAAGGCGCTTGGACCAGTTGTGGCACTGTTTTCAATCGCCAGCGTAATGGCTATAAGCTTCGCCATCGTTCTGACTTTGGCGTTGATCCGGCAGTCAATGAGCAAAAACATGCGCACCGGACTCGATCAAACCTTAAATGTAGTTTTACGACTTAACGGCTTTTTTGTTGGTAGCATTGGTGTCGATCTGGTAGTTACCAGTCTAAAAAATATATTTGGCTAGAGCAATCAATACAGATCACCGTTAATCACAACACAACGATTTGTATCTATTTTAGGTTAAATAAAAAGTAGCGAGACCATACAGGTGTCTGCTTGCACAAGCACTAGCGGTTTGATTATAATAAATAAAGTAAATTAAATGTTTGAGGAGTCAAAAATGATAGGTGTAAAAATTATAGTTCACGGTGCAACGAGCGATGATCTTATGGTAGTAATGGATGATCTTATTGGTGATAAGGGTGAGTTTAATCATCCGTTAATGGCTAGCTTTTCTGGTAATACAGGTGGCGATATTCATCTTTTCCAGATATGGGATGCCAAAAGACATTTCGAAGAGTTTTGGACAAGAAACGTAGAGCCCGTCTTAAGACGAGAAGGTATTCATAAAGAAGCCGATAAGACTTTTTTTGAAATCGATGATCTATTTATCCACCCAGCTGCAATGGATGAATTACTAGGTGGCGAGATGGATGACACAGAAGAAGACGGTCAAGATGAGAACTCGGATGGATCAAATGAGTCAGAGCAAAACGATTCAGAAGAAAACAACGATTAGTCTAAACTAGTAGTTGCGGCTTAAATTACCCAATACGTTGCAGTAGATTTGCAACGTATTGGGTTTTGCAATCTAAAGAATTCATATTTCATCTTCTTACAGTTACAATATGTTGGTATATGAAATTTGAATTTGATATTAAAACCAAAGACGGAAAGCTAGCTAGGACTGGCACAATCAAGACCCCCCATGGCGAGATTAACACGCCAGCCTTTATCGCCGTTGGCACTAAAGCTACCGTAAAAGCAATAACACCAGAACAGTTGAATTCGACCGGCATTCAGTCTGCGCTCGCCAACACCTATCATCTATTCTTACAGCCCAGTGAAGACGTGGTCGCTGGCGCAGGTGGCCTGCATAAATTCATGAACTATGACAAGCCGTTGTTCACTGATAGTGGTGGCTTCCAGGTTTTCTCTCTCGGCGTCGCCTACAAAACTGGTATTACGAAGTTATCGGATGGTAGCGATACGAAACCAACTAAAACGGCTCAAAGACTGGCGAAAATAACAGACAAGGGGGTGACGTTTAAAAGCCATTTAGACGGTAGTAGTAAATTTTTGGACCCAGAGATATCCATGCAAATACAGCACAAGCTAGCAGCCGATATCATCTTTGCATTCGACGAATGTACGGCACCAAATGCCAGCTATGAATACCAAAAGGGGGCTTTAGAACGAACCCATAAATGGGCCGAACGTAGCCTGACCGCACATCAAAAACTAAATGCAAATCAAGATAATTACCAAGCACTATTTGGGATTGTTCAGGGTGCTCGCTACGAGGATTTGCGTAAGCTATCTGCTAAAACTATCGGACAGATGGACTTTGATGGTTTTGGCATCGGAGGTGCTTTCAATAAAAATGATCTAGCCGAAGCAGTGTCTTGGGTAACCAATGAATTGCCAGAAACCAAACCTAGACATCTGCTCGGCATCGGTACACCGGAAGACATCTTAGCGGCGGTTGCAGCCGGCTGTGACACCTTCGACTGCGTAACCCCGACTCGTAATGCAAGAAACGGCAGCCTGTATCGCTACGATGGCAGAACAAATATAGCTCGTGCTGAATACATCACCGATCAAAAACCGATCGAAGAAGCTTGCGACTGCTACACCTGCAAGAATTATTCCAGAAGTTATTTGCGTCACCTCGCAAAATCAGGTGAGTTCTTGGGCTACAGCCTAATGACAATCCATAACCTGCGTTTCTTTGCTAGATTGATGGCTGATATAAGGCAGGCAATTAATAATCATCATTTGACGGAATTCAGCCAAGACTGGCTAAAAAGATATGAAGCTAACTAAAAAACAGAAGAAACAACTAGTTTCATTAGTCCTGGGTATTGTTGTCGTCTTGCTCGGCGGAAACCTATTAAACCAGCCGCAGATGGAAACGATCACCAAGCAACCGATAGATCCAGGCTTTTACAGAGTAAACAAGGTTAATGATGGCGACACCATTACGGTTGACATGGGTGGAACTGCCGAGAAGATCCGCTTCATTGGAGTCGATACGCCGGAGACACATCACCCCAGTAAGCCAGTCCAATGTTTTGGCGAAGCCGCCGCAAAGTTTACGATGGATTTGATTGGTGATAAGGGAGTACGCTTAGAATCTGATCCATTAAACGACAATCGTGATCGTTACGATAGACTGTTGCGCTATGTCTACTTACCTGATGGCAAGATGGTCAATACTGAGCTAGTCAAGCAAGGTTACGGCTTTGCATACACCAGTTTCCCACTAGAAAAGGCCGATGAGTTTGAACGACTAGAAACAGAAGCCCGAAATGCCAATAGAGGACTGTGGGGTGGCTGCGACATCAAAACTAATAAATACGGCGACCCAGAATCCCCACCAGCGAAATAGCTAAGCTTTGAAGAAGCTTTTTAGTGATTTTAATGATTCGTTATGATTTATTAATTTAACAAACGAGAAGCGTTCTTTGTCGCTATCGTAAAAATCAAACAAAAATCGAGTGATAGGGTAGGTGGAAAGATAGATTGCCATTGGAATACGAGCCACCATCGGATCACGTCCATGTTGTTTGTACGTGTTGGTGTAGCGCTTCATGTACTTATAAAAGTCTTTGAGCGGATCGCCGATGCGCCTGGCCGAGCTTGCAACGACCATTTTTGGTTCGTAATGGATCAAAAAGTAGTCATCGTCTAAGTGCAGAGCGATATCTATATCTTCATGGATCTCTGATTCGTTGCTGCAAGTTTTGTTTTTTATCACACTCCAAGCATTAGCTCTTATAACCATATTTGTGCCGTACAAAAACTTAAAGTCTTTAGCAACCTTACTTATTCCCTGACGGAATGCGTTATCTAGCTTTACATTGTGCTTGCTCACAGGCATATCGTAGTAAGAAACTGGGCCGGTAGCAGCTGCAACTGTCTGGTCCTCAAAAACCATTTTTAATGTTTCTAGCCAATTAGAATTCGGGGCAGCATCAGCGTCAATCCTGGCCAAGATTTCGCCTTTAGCAGCAGCAAAACCCGTGTTTCTAGCCGGAATTAAACCTTGCTCAGATTCAGAAATAATCGTAACAGGGTACTTTTTAGCAATTTCTAGGGTTTTATCTGTCGAGTTGTTATCAACCAGGATGATTTCATCATGGCTTGTAATCTGCGGACAGATCGCTTCCAGACAGCGTTCCAGTACGTCCTCTTCGTTATAGGCCGGAATAATTATCGATACATTCATTTTTGAGCTTTCATTTTTATGGTTTTACTATAGATGTCTAACAGTCTTTTTGCGTGTTTGTTGTTGCTATATTCTAACGCAACCCTACGAGAGGCTTGAGACATTAGCTTTCTTTTATCATTATTATCTATCAATTGGCTGAATACTGAAGCTAAGTCCTCACCTCTTGTCGTCGAGAGCAATGAATTACTGTCGCTGAGCGCCTCTTTTAAGTCTGGATCGCAATAGACTACTGGCAGACCAGCTGCAGTCGCCTCTAATATCGACATCGGCTGATTATCGAAACCGCTAGATGTCAACACGAATATATTACTATTATTTAGGATTTCAATTACCTCTTTTTGCGATTTTTCACCCACAAAATCAATTCTATCAGCTACTCTCAAATTCTTGGCAAGCTCTTCTAAAGTAGATCGTTCTGGGCCATCGCCGACTATTATAATCCGCCAATCCTTATCTGTTTTAATATGACTGGCTGATTTGATCAATCGATCAAGACTCTTTTCGGCACTTAAACGTGCGGTGCTTACGATTTTTACAGTATCATCCGGTGTTTCGTAGTACATTTCATATAGATCAATATCAACGCCATTTGGAACAACCTCCAACTGGCCAGTAAAGCCTGCTGCCTTCATTTTATCGGCAAGGTGTACGGATGGCACTATATTGAGCTGATACTGGCTACAGGAAGCAAGCATAGCCCCCCAGGCTAGCTTGGTTTCGAAGTCGGTCTCTTTTAGCTTAAACTTTTCGGTCTTTTTTAGTTTCTGTCTATTGATTGCAAATACGAATTTAGTAACTAACAACATGCTTATTAATTGAGTTTTCGGATACTTGTATGAATCTAGGTATCCAGGTAGAAAAGTATGTTGCGTGTGGCAAAAAGGCAAGTCATAAATTCGAGCAGCGAATAATCCTATTACTCCAGTTGGACCCTCGGTGTGTATGTGGATTATGTCCAGACTATAAGGCTCTATGACCTTGCTAACTCGAGCGAAGGGATGGACTAAGCTGACACCATCCCACTTTATCGGTAGGGTTGGTAGTAGAATTATGTTTTTATCACTTGGGTCATCGGTCGAGGTTGTGAATATATAAACTTCGTGACCAAGCTCCTCCAGGCCTTTCCTGGCATTAGCGACAGATGTAGTAATACCACCGACATGCGGAAAGTAGAAGTCCGTAAATAGCCCAATTTTCATTAGCTTTATTATAGCAACATACTTATGCCAACCTATAATTAATTATGTATTAGCTGGTTTGAGTGGCCCTGTGTCGATACTTCTTAGCACAATCTCGCCTAAAGCAGCAGCCTCGCCGAATATGTCATGCTCACGATTGGTATCGATAATTTTTACTCTCTCTAATATTCTGGGATCAATTCTTAACATACTCAAAATCTCTAGTGGACAAGATACGAAATCACGTCCACTTATAGCTAGTACCCCTTCTTCTGTTTTAACCATTTCAGCGGACAGATCATCGGCATCATTTCCTAGATGCCTAAGCTGTAACAGTGGCATAGCAACAAAAGCTCCCACCGTCCTTGCCAATCTTAATAAACGACGTCCTTTTCTAGCCTCTTCTTCGGCTTGGAAGGGGAGAATGCCTGACTCTTCTAGGCGTTCGCCCATGTTCCCGCTGCTTAGATTAAATGCACCCAGTAGGCGATTACGGCCCTGCTTTTTCATGCCGGAAGGATGAATTGCAACAAATGGATACCTAAGTCTGATACGGTCTGGATCTTCTAGAAGCATATGAGCTTTCATTGCTAGCATTCCACCTAGAGAGCCACCAGCAGACAGAACCCCCTCCGTCTCAACGGGTCTAGATTGTGCCTCGACAATTTCATTTATACCGTTCACTAAATGTCCGACGTACATATCCAAATTACCGTTAAGCACGAAGCTTATTGTTTTATTATTAAGCTGGCTCAATCGTGCATCATGAGCAGGCGCTGGCACAACAAAAACCTGAGCTGGAATGCCATCAGAATCCACCATACCAGCCTGTCTGGCTGTTTCAGCTAGAATAATGAGCCATGATGGCTGATTGCCCACCGAGCCCCATGCCAGTGCCGTTAAACCATAGCAGTCGCATTTTACTTTCTGGATTACCGGCTCTCATAACGCTAACGCCAGACTCCTTACCATGGACAATATTTGTTATTTCTTTCAAATATTCCTCGTGACTATCGTATATCAGGTACTCTTCATTGATAGCTTTCGTTACTACTCTGATGGTTTCTGATGGAGCTAATTTTTCTGCTTCAGGAAGCTCGCATGATAAATCAAAAGTAGTTAAATCAGGAAATAGACCTGATCCATCACGTAGCCCATGAACTGCTTTTTGGATTCTACCAAGCTCATCAGGACCTGTATTCCCAGGTCCATCAACAAAATCCGCAGTTTCTGCATGATCTATCATATTTTTAATTAAAATTTTTTATTTTATCAGTGAGCCTAAAATTGTGGCTACAGGTCTCATCTAGATATTAACACAAGTGTCAAATTATTTCGTTCGGTTAAGTTAGGTCTTTAAGAGACTTTGGTACCGATGCGTTCGCCAGAAGCAGCTTTTGCGATATTGCCTTCGTCTTTTAGGTTAAAGACAATAATGTCTAGATTTTGTTCTTGGGCCATGGCAAGTGCCGCTTTATCCATGACCTTAACATTTTCATCAGCAATCGCGTCGTTAATACTCATTTCATCTTGCTTAATAGCATCATTATGTTGAGCTGGGTCTTTATCATAAACACCATCAACTTTGGTTGCTTTTAGAACGGCTTCGGCTGCAAGCTCGCTAGCCGCTAAGACTGCTCCGGTGTCTGTTGTTACAAATGGATTACCAGTACCGCCAGCAATAATTACCACTCGGCCTTTTTCTAAATGTCGCAGTGCTCTGCGCCTAATATAAGGCTCAGCAACAGAACTAGCCGATAGGCGAGTCATCAGCCTGGTCGGCTGATCGTTCTGCTCTAGCACATCAGTCAGCGCCATACCGTTCATAATTGTAGCTAGCATACCCATATAGTCGGCTGTTGTCCGTTCAATACCGTTTTTACTGAAGCTTTCACCACGAATCAGATTGCCGCCACCAACGATAATAATTACGTCGGTACCGATTGAAACTGTCTTTTTTATCTCAGCTGCTATCCAGTGTAGGAATTCTGCATCAATACCATTTTCGCGTTGGCCCTGGAATTGTTCGCCAGATAATTTTAATACGACTCGATTGTAATTTGCCATTGTAGATAAGTATACTTAAAAAGAAGGGAAATCAGCAAATGAAATTATATTCTTGGAACGTCAACGGCATTCGAGCAGTTATTCGTAAGGAGTTATTTGCGCCATTTATCGAGGAACATAGGCCAGATATTTTGTGTTTACAAGAGACTAAAGCTCAGCCAGAACAGATTGAAATCGATCTTGAAGATTACCATGTCGTTATTAACTCTGCCGAGAAAAAGGGCTACTCAGGCACAGCGATTCTTAGTAAGCAAAAACCACTCAATGTAACCAATAATTTTGCTGATGACGTAGCCGAAAAATATGGATTTGCTGATAGTTACGGTGATGCGAACAAAGAGGGCAGGGTACTAACGGCTGAATTTGAGGATTTTTATCTTGTAACAGTTTACACACCTAACTCAAAAGAAGACTTGAGTCGCATTCCACTGCGTCATGAGCATTGGGACCCGGCATTTTTAGCCCATTGCCAAGAGCTAGAAAAAACGAAGCCAGTAGTTTTCTGTGGCGATCTAAATGTTGCCCACACCGAAGATGATCTAGCTCGACCGAAAGAAAACCGAGGCAAAAAGGGCTTTACCGCCGAAGAACGCGAAGGCTTCCAGAATTTCTTGGATGCTGGCTACACCGATACATTTAGAATGTTTAACGAAGGCAACGGCCATTACACCTGGTGGAGTGTTTGGGGTGGCGCCAGAGATCGGAACGTCGGCTGGCGGATAGATTACTTCTTAGTAAGTGCCGAGCTTCACGACAAAGTAAAATCAGCTGCCATTCATGCCGATGTCATGGGCAGCGATCACTGTCCGGTCAGCCTCGAAATTGCAGTCTAGTTTTGTTGTTTTGTTTTTTTAAATAACGATAAGTTGTGCAAAAAGAATCAAAAGAACAATAATGCTAAATATGATCAAGCCAATAGCACCCTTTGATCTATAAAAAGCCTTTTGGCGATCTGTCATTCTTGTAACCTGTCTGGCTTCAATTAAATCCGCTCCCGGTTTAGTTGGCAAAGGTGGCATTTTGAACTTGGTAAGTTTTAATTTTAATCGCTCCACCAGATAGCCCGCCACTTCTAGCATATTACTGTAATCAGTTTCGTCGGTAGAGACGCCAAATTTATAAAAATAAATAGTATCACCGACAAACTCAATATCAAAATTCTGTAAATAATCTTTAATTGTCTCGAAAACGTCTGGAGTAAATATCGTCAGCACTTCTAGCTCTAAGCCAGTTTGTGTGTAGAGAGTGAAGTAATCCTCAAAATCACCCGAAATAGCCACTCTGTTAGATTTTTGTATAACTTCGCTCACGTCTGGTGAAACGCCATGGCCTGTTTGAACTGAATCAATAAAGACATGAGGAAGAACGTTGCCAATTTTTACTTCACAAACAGTGTGTTCATGAACCACAGCATGTTTTCTGGTTCCAGTAGTAAAATTATACTGATAAATCCATGTTTGGAATTGATTAAAAATTCCGCTTGCCGAGTTAACTATCTGCTTAGCGTACCCCAACTGAAAGACTAAACCGTGTTTTTGATTGTCGTCAATTGTTAAAGACTCGGCAACAAACGACATGTTATTACTTGCCGCAAAATTACGCAAAGCATCAGATTGCTGATGCTTCTTTCTATACGCTTTATATAGCAACCCCGCGAAGAAGAAGGCGAATATAGATGCTCGCAAAGTGACAGCAAACCACGGTTTTTCTGTTTCCATGGAAATATGATAACAGACCAGGCTCTAACGTGAATCAAATAAGTCACTAAAGGCTTTACCCATCGAAATCAATCAACCTCAGCCTCTACGCATATTTACTGTCATCCTTTCTTGGCAGATGCGGGCATAAGCAAATAATTACTGTATAATTGCAAATATGAAGAAGTTTGCGGTTTTTGATATCGACGGAACAATCTTTCGTAGCAGCCTGTTTATAGAGATAGTCTATGAGCTTGCTAGACGCGAGCTAATTAAACTTCCCAAAACCGAGCATCACGAGGCCTACACGAACTGGGCTGATCGCAAAAATCAAGGCTATACGAGCTATATAAACAAAATGGTCGAGGTGATTGAGTCGCAACTCGAAGGAATTAAAGTGTTAGATTTTGATGATGCATCTGATGCCGTGCTAGAAGCTAGGGCTGAGCGAGTTTACGTCTATAGTCGCAGGTTAATACAACAACTAAAATCACAAGATTATTTCTTGATTGCTTTGAGTGGCTCACAGTCACAACTTGTCGCTCGATTTGCTGAGCATTGGGGTTTTGATGCCTCTGTTGGCCAGACCTATTTTGCTGAAGACGGCTTATTTACAGGGAAAATCAACAAAACTCATTACGGTAAGGAGAAATTACTCCAGCCACTGA
>JAGPDM010000064.1 GCA_018057585.1 Candidatus Saccharimonadota bacterium | reverse complement strand
TAATGACTTTCACGAAAGATTTAAGACAGCTAGAATCTCTAGATGCTGTGCCGGTAGACAAAATGGTCCTAGAAACTGATGCTCCGTTTTTGACACCTGCACCGCTACGTGGTAAAGTAAATGAACCAAAGCACTTGTTGAGGACGGCGGAGTTTGTGGCTGAGCGCAGAGGTGTAACCTTAGGCCAGTTAGAGCAGTCATCTTCACAGGTAGTGGAATCATTATTTAAATTGAGATAATCATACATGAATACGCCTGAATCGATAGAACTTACTCAGCCAGCTCTGGTGGAGGCAAACTTCGCACCGACCACGGAGACCCCAGAGTCCTTAGGTGGTCAAGAGACCATTGATAATACTACGGCGCAAATTCTTGCAGTTAGTGGGCTCGTAAGACAGCTTGGTCCTAAATTTACCGAAGAAGATGTGACGGATGCACTTGGTGCGAACTTTGGTTTAGCAGCATGAGCATCCTCGATTCAATCCAGGACGCTATTTCGACACTACGTGGATCTATTCAATCTGATGTTCAAAAACGCCGAGAGCTAATCAGGGCCGAAGCGGCTCTAGGAGCTAAACTTTTCGGAGAGGTGCCTGAAGGTCACACTCGAAGCTTCTTCTGCCTTGATCGTAATACATGGATCTGGCACGAAACTTGGTTGGATGATTCTGGTCAGAAGCTACAAGTCACAACTAGGTATACGGTATATCCGAACACAGTTATTAAGACTCAAAATGATGTCCAGATGCCAATGAGCTTCCAGGAGCTACAAACTCTAAATACAGCCGTCAAAGCATACTACCCACTAGTAGCCTCGCAGATTTACGGCGTATCAGTTCCTGCTGGCGTTTAATCTGCTGTACAATAAGCATATATGGGATTTTTAAAAGTAGTATTAATATTCATAGCACTTTTCTTTCTGACCGTAGCTGGTCTTGGTTGGTATTTAGCGCCGCGCGATAATTTAAAAAAGGCCGATGCTATCGTTGCCATAAGTGGCGGTGACACTAAGGCAAGGACCGAGACTGCCTCCAAGCTTTATTCTGACGGCTGGTCCAAGCAATTAGTAGTTTCTGGCGCTGCAGCTGATCCTAATAGTGTTTCCAACGCAGTTCAGATGCGTCAAATTGCAATAAATGAAGGCGTGCCAGCAACAGCCATAAGAACCGAGGGTGATTCAAAAGACACCAAAGAAAACGCCGATAAGGTTGCTAGTACATTTAAGGTAGCACCAAAAACAATCATTTTAGTTACCTCGCCGTATCATCAGCGTCGAGCTTATGAGCAATTTGAAATGGCCTTTCCTAAAACCGAGATTATTAACTACCCAGCTTTCGACAAGACCTGGCGCCGTAGTTTGTGGTGGGTTACGCCAAGTGGCTGGTATTTAACCATTAGTGAATCAGCAAAACTAATATTTATTAACTCTTCTAAGTAATGGCACAGACAGTCTTTGTCGGTTTAAGCGGTGGTGTCGATAGCTCGCTAACTGCCGCATTACTATTGGAGCAGGGCTACAATGTTCGGGGTGTTCATATGAAGAACTGGGCACTTGATTTGCCGAACTGGGAATGTCCTTGGGAAGATGACTATGCTGATGCTAGTAAAGTTGCTGATCAGCTGGATATTGAATTAGATCTGTATGATTTTCAGGATGAATACAAAGATAAAGTTGTCGATTATTTAATCGAAGGCTATAAATCTGGCCAGACACCAAATCCAGATATAATGTGTAATCAAGAAATTAAATTTAAACTATTTTTGGAAACTTGTCTGAGCAGCGGGACTGATATGATTGCAACAGGTCACTACGCTAGAACCAAAGATGGTAAATTATATAAAGCTGCTAATCCAAACAAGGATCAGACATATTTCCTAGCCAGAGTTACAGAAAATGCTTTACATCAAACTCTATTTCCACTTGGTGGTTTTGCTAGTAAATCCGAGGTTAGAGCTGAGGCTAAAAAGCGCGGTCTTATAACTTCAGGCAAAAAAGATTCAGTCGGTATCTGCTTCGTTGGTAAGGTTGGGATTAGGGAATTTCTATCTGAATTTGTTGAAACACAGGCAGGTGCAATTATTGATCAACACGGAAAAATTATTGGCCAACACGATGGAGCAATATTCTACACAATTGGCCAACGCCAAGGACTCGGTGTTGGTGGTGGTCTACCGTATTACGTAACAGATAAGAGTATGGATAAAAATGAGGTTTATGTCACGACGGACCCGTCTGATGCCAATCTCTGGTCGCACGAGATTATTGGCGTTCAAGCTCATTGGATAAATGAACAGCCTGATACCGAAAAGACCTACTCAGCACGGACTAGGCACTTGGGCGAATTAGCTGATTGCAACTTAGAAAAATTATCAGAAACTAGCTACAAAATCAGCCTAGCAAAAGACCGAAGAGCCCTTGCTCCTGGTCAATCTGCCGTCATCTACGACGGCGATCAGTGTCTTGGTGCCATGACAATCAGTTAAATGCAATCTACTATACTTGCAAAATTATACAAAACTATGTATAATACAATTGTATTTAACTAAAACAAAAAAAATGACCGAAACGCTAGTACAACAAGACAGAACACAAGCAGACTTTGATGATGGATTTGCTGAGATAGCTGATGCTGAAGTTATGAGAGAGTTTTCAGAGATGATGGCTCATGTCTATACTACGGGCGAGTTTCCACCAGGTATGACTGTCGCAGACCTCGATGCACTCTATCATGGAATTGAAGATTCCAAAGACCGGAATGAAGCTGCAGGTGGTAGCATTCTATCGTCAACTGATAAGCTGATGTATAGAGGAGTCGAAAGTGGAATAGACTACGATCCAGGTATTGAATGGTTGAGATTCGCTAGCGATAAGCAGCAAGTGCAAGATGCCTCAAGTATTCTAGACAGTCTCTTTGGTGGCCAGTCACCGTTTGATGCCGGGCCACAAGATAGATTAAGCGAACCTGC
>JAGPDM010000063.1 GCA_018057585.1 Candidatus Saccharimonadota bacterium | reverse complement strand
GCAGTCTTACCACTGAGCTTAGCCAGATCACCAACAACGATTGCCACCAAATACGAAGACATTTTAGGCGTTGTTTCAAAAGCGGTTGTAACACGACCGCCTAAAATAGACTGATCTTTAATCGGAGTGTTACCTAGAATTGTTTTAACCTGTGGTGTCACGAGCGTTAGGTTGAAGGTTGCCTTGGCTGCTGGCTCATCGACACAAGGGAATGCTTCGCGAGCATGGGTTGATTCAAATTGGCTAGAAATTAGGGTCTTAGTTTGACCATTTTCCTGGTAGCTACTAGGGTATAGGCCCTCCATATTGGTTGTCAGGACTGATTTAAAACTGATCTCAATTACTACTTGCTGGCCAGCTATTATTTCTTCCGGTAGTAGAAGTGACAGTTCTTGACTGTCCTTGTCGATGGATGTTTGTACTTCTTGACCGTCGACGCAAGCTTTTATTACTTCTGGTCCATTTAAGTGCAGATATATAACATTAGTAGATTTTGCAATTGAGCCACTAATCCCAACAGAGCCGCTAAAGTTTTTATAGCCATCCTCTAGATCAAGATTAACTTTGTAGTTTGATGGAACGAAATAGTCTAATAATCTTTTGGCTTTGGTCATAGTTGTCTATTCTAACATCCTTACTAAATAATCCAACGTCTCAAGTGTTTTTGATTGGCCTCCAGAGGCTGAATTCATTGCGAATAGCTGCCCGTCTGACTAAAAAGAACAGTAACAATAATCCATAAATGTAGTAATGGTTTTCAACTAGATCGCCAGACAGGCCATAAGCAAGGCCAAACATAATAGGTATCGCAGCATAGAGCTCACTAGACATTAGGTGAGGAACTTCATTGATAAGTGAATCTCTAATCATACCGCCACCGACTGCCGTCACAGTGGCAAGGAAAACCATAGCGAACAGATGCAAACCTGCGTCATTGGCGGCCGATGCACCAATTAACGAAAATGTTACGAGACCAATATCATCTGATATAATCAGCAGCTTCCGAAACTTCTCGAAGTGCTTGAAAAAAGCAGTCGCAAAGGTAATACCTAGCACGATTATATATACATAATTCATATCAAAAAAGTAAAACGGGACATTGCCCAGGATTATTTCTCGGATCGTGCCACCACCTACAGCAGTAGCTACGGCACAGACTGTGACGCCAAAGATATCAAAGCTCTTTTTCAGACCTATATACGACCCAAAAGTTGCGAAGGCGAAAGTACCGATCATGTCGAGGATGTATATCGTGTCCATACTGTTGCTAATAATAACAGAAAGTTATCAGTTACTGTTCTTAAGCTTCTATGGACTTATTAGTATTTTTTTGTTAAAATTACTGGGTAGAAGGTCGGCCGGCAGGTCGGCATTTTTAATATCTGAGCCTATTAATCTTTGAAAGGAATATAAAATGGAACTAGATGTAAAACAACTAATTACAGCCATCCAACAGATCGCTGAGGAAAAGAATTTAGAAAGCGAACAGGTCAAAGACGTAGTCCAACAGGCACTAGCTGCAGCGTATAAGAAAGACTTTGGTACTCGTGATCAAGAAGTCAGAGTTGAACTTAATGAAGTTACAGGTGGAATGACTGCATTCACGGAATACGAAGTTGTCGAAGATGTCGAAAACCCAGAAGCTCAAATGACTATCGAGCAGGCGAAAGAGCACAAGAAAGACGCTATACTTGGCGATATCGTTTCCTTTAAAGATTCTCCAACTGTCTTCGGTCGAGTAGCCGCTCAGACCGCTAAGCAGGTTATTTTGCAGAAACTTCGTGAAGCTGAACGAGAAGTCGTCTTGGGTGAGTACGAAGATAAAATTGGTACTGTATTAAACGGTAGCGTCACAAGGGTAGAAGCTCGACTAGTTCGAATTGAACTTGGCAAGGCTCAAGGAATTATCCCGATGAGCGAACAGATCCGTGGTGAATACTACAGTCCAGGTCAAAGACTTAAGGTCTACCTTAAAGAAGTTGAGCGAACCGGTCGCGGTCCACAGCTTATTCTAAGCCGTGCTGCTCCAGAATTCATTAAAGACTTATTTGCGAACGAAGTTCCAGAGATGGAAAATGGTGCTGTTGAAATCAAAGCCATCGCTCGCGAAGCTGGTGTTAGAACTAAGCTTGCTGTTAGCTCGACCGTCCAGGGCGTTGATCCGGTTGGTACATTTGTTGGCGGTCACGGTACAAGAGTCCAGGCGGTTATGGGTGAAATTGGTGATGATGAGAAAATCGATATCATCCAGTGGAATGACGACATCTACAAATTTATCGCTAATGCACTCAGCCCAACTGAAGTTGCTTCCGTTGTAATTGACGAGAAGAATAACAAAGCTACAGTTTACGTTAATGAAGACCAGCTTTCGGTTGCGATTGGTCGCGGTGGTCAAAACGTCCGACTCGCTAGTAAGCTAGTGGGTCTGGAGATTGATGTCACTAAGCGAACTTCCGACACTCCAGAGCAAGTTGTCAAAACCGAGGAGCCTAAAGTTGAAGAAAAAGCTCAAGAACAACCTAAGAAAGAAGTTAACGATAAGCCAAAGCGTCCAGCAAGCAAGGCTCAGCTTGAGACTAATTTGCTTGATGCGGTTGAATCACAGCCAGACGAACCTGCTGATTCAGCAGGGTAGCCTAGTCGTTGTCCTTGTGTGGTGGATTGAACTGCCACACAATGCATGCATTAATACTAAAAACAGCCTATTAAACCTAAGTGTTTAGTAGGCTGTTTTGCTAGCTAATTATTCAGTTTGTAGATTTTAGTGTAGTTACAATTTAATAAACACAATAAAACCGGCATGGCTGATAACTTTAGTAGGTTGATTTGACGAGCGAGAGTGTTTATTGAGATATTGATTGTTTTTCCATAGATTGCTCCATGAATATAAAAAAATATGAGTTGTGGGGATCCAGCCTACCGAAGTAGATATTGCTGCTGGATCCCCCAACGTCATGGTGTGCCAAACCAAAATGGATTGTTAGTCCCTTTTAGCTTAAGCTACCTCCTTGTTGGC
>JAGPDM010000062.1 GCA_018057585.1 Candidatus Saccharimonadota bacterium | reverse complement strand
CCGACACATGCCAAATCCTCACTAAGTTGGTTTCAGGGATACGATAACTCCATCAGCTTTTCTGTATAGCTAACCACGTATTGTTAATGATATTTAATTAACAATACGGATTTTGCTGAAGTTTTTTCCTACTAGACTCGGGATTTCTATATCCTGCCAGTCGAAGTTGGCAGCTTCTAGCTGTTTTGGCGTTAGGACAATCTGATTGTAACTATCCCCTTTTCGCTCGAGCGCCCCGACTCCGACCCAGAATTTAGCGTAGGATTTCTTGGTACTGCCTGTGCCGATCGTATTCGGGTGTGCAATTGGGCAAGTCTGGATTATTTCGCCAGCATTGCGGTATTTCTTCATGGTCTTCGTGCCCATCGCTGCCCTATGCATCAGTTCGTTTTTAGCCCGCCAATCCGGATCATCGTCCTGGCCGGGCAATAGTTTTACATTCAGCTCAGTTGCGGCAATTTTTGCTGGCGTCATCTCGGGCAACTTCCCGCCATTATCTTCTAGCCACTGAACTCTAGCTTCTTCGCGCTCTTTATTGTAATGTTCTTTGCTATCAAAAAGGTCGCCGTATTTTGTGTATTTAAGTTCAACCCTTTCTGGTAAGTGCGGCTGGATAAAATCAAGCATCGTCATGAACGATTTATAATATGCGTAAAGATCAGCTTTCGGGATGTTATCTAGCTCCTCAACCGATATATCCATCGCGTAATACGCGATGCTGACGCCTGGCTCGTAGACCGAAGCAATGTACTTCATCCATTTGGTGTAATAAATTGCTGAAAATAGTTCTGCCCAATCGATTTCTGGTGCCTCATCGAGACGCCATAGCTTATTGCCACCAAACAGCACGCACATCCTAAGTGGCTGATTGTTCTTGACGGCAAAAGCAATCGCTTCGCGGGTTGTTTCCACTACCCGGTCGTCGGCTTTAACTTTTCGAAACTTCTTCGACATAACCTTTGCATAAATTGGATCTTCTAATGATTCTGATTTCTTTAACGGCGCAACCTGAACTGGGCTCTTTAATTCATCCAATGCGGCTAGTATGTATTGTTGTGGATTCATAACTATTTCCTTATCTTGGGTATCAAAACTTTTGCATTTGAGCGCAATGAGCGATTTCTTCTCGAGAAGCGGACTAAGCTGTAGGCGTGCTACTGCGCAGGAGCATCACAGAGAAAAATCGTTTAGTGCGCCAAAAGCAACTGTGGTGCAATCAGCTTTGCTGATTGGCAGACAGTTGCGATGCAACAGTTTTAATGGAGATGCGAGACAGACATTACCCTGCCGTAGTTAGCCTTGCGAGCTAACACCTATTCTCGGACATCGCATCTCTTATAATTTACCACGTTACTTCAAAATAATTATCGGAAAATAAAAAATACTGGTCGGGGGAAACCAGTATTTCAACAAGGGTGAACAATTTATTCTTGGTGGTGGTAGCAATATTGCTACCACCGGATTTTCAACGGAAGATCATTTAGCCGCTTATAAGACTCGCATGCGTTTCTTATAAGCCCGCCGATCTTCCCGGTGGTGGGTGTAAACCTTTTCTTGCATAACTGCAATAATAAGCACTTACAATCCAGTGCCCACCACCGGAAAGACCTACTCGTCTTTGTAAAACCTCTCGGAATCACATCTGACACTTCGGAAATCTCTTCGCTACAACGTGCTAATACAACAGTTTGTTCGTCTACTTTTAGTGTTAAACACTATCGGCAAAGTCGCAGTGAATGTTGCCTCGGGCACTAGTAGCGGGTGAAGCCGCCGGTCTAACAAATCTTGGGTTACTTAGGATCTGAGACTTATGGTGACCTCGCCTGCTACTAGTGGTCCTCGCAGGTCGTTCGCGCCGGTTTGTTAAGATTGACTGTATCTGTTACTCGCCTGTTTACGTATATCTACGTTATTAACAGAATTCGCAGGTTTCAGCTTCTTGTTTGGCTTTCGCCTTTTGCTTTACAGCTGTTGTGCCATCTGCACTTTGATTGTCGGTGGCATCGTCATCTAAATTGACGTCATCGCCTAGTCCGAATATTCCCATCTTTGTTTCCTTTCTTGAACGGCCGTTCTTTTTTGTTTTAATTGATGGTACTTGTAATAATAGCAAAGACATTATCTAATGTCAATACCTTTTATGCTTATTATCAATATTGTTGTATTAAAATATAGAGCTACCACTGTTAAGAGTTAATAAATAAAATACTAAACTTGGTCTGTTCTTGCTTGCCTAATCCTGTTCCAATGGGTGTTCTGGCTGCTTATCCATTAGTAAATCGAGTGCTGTAGATAGATGGATAATCTGCGGATCATCGACATCTCTACCTAAATCTTCTGCAATACGCCCTACGTCTAGCTGATATTCATCAAGAAAATGCCAGAATCTTAGGCTGACTAGTTCGCTACCGTTAAGGTGAACCGTTAGTCCGGTTGTAGTTTCATCGGTCGTTTCATGCTTTAAGCGAGCTATCGGCTGGACATCGTGGCCTTCACTGGCTGAAATTACAAGCCTGTAAATATCGACGACGGTACCCAGATAAGGATTAACCGTATGATTAAATAACCCAGCATGATAGTTGTGTACGACTGCTTTATTCTCAGAATTTCCTAGGTAAGTATACCTACCCATCTGCGAGCGTACATCTGCGAGCCTGTTAGTGATGGCGTCAACTGCACCGTCTGCACGTTCCTGCGCCTCTCCTTCTAGCTTAAGTGCGCCATCGAGCAGTTCATCAAGGTCTTTAAGGATTTGGTGGGATTCCTGCGGATTCTCTGAACCATTCACTTCTGACATAACCAACCAGCTTAAACTAGTTCTTACGTTTTTGGCTTTTGCTTTGTTCCGGAGCTTCATTGGCTCGTACAAGCGACCAGATTACTGTGTTTACTATTAAAATAATTGTGCCAATCTTGGCTACGTCAAATATAGCCAGGCCGATTTCTTGGTCAATTAGCGCGAATAAACCAGCTGTAATCACACCGGCAATTACTAGCGCTAGGTAAACGCCTTGCACCTTTTGCCAGTCATTTTTAGTTTTCCACGAATTGATAACGTCGTTAATCATAAA
>JAGPDM010000061.1 GCA_018057585.1 Candidatus Saccharimonadota bacterium | reverse complement strand
GGTAGTAGTCAAAGTAGCTGACAAAGTAATGAACTGCGTTATTTGGAAAATACTGTTTAAACTCGCCATACAATTGGGCAGCTAGAGTTTTATTGTGGCTCAATATCAGAGTCGGTTTCTGAGTTTGCTGAATAATATTCGCCATGGTGAACGTCTTACCGGTACCAGTCGCCCCACGAAGAGTTTGCTCATGCACGCCTTTTTCTATGCCTGTTGTCAGCTGGTGAATTGCATTTGGTTGATCGCCAGTTGGCTTATATGGTGTCGAGAGATCAAACTTCATCTAGTAATTATAACAAATATCTAAGAGCATGAGACAATTCTCTCGTGATTGCGAGTTTCAAAAGATACAATGATTTTTATTATTTTCTCATTTTTGGACGTAGCCAAAGCTACGAGACGAAAACGAAAAACAGATTAGAAGTCGTAGGTCTTGGAACTTTAGCCATGAGAGAATTGTCGCAGGCTCTTTACGCGCTTTGCTCGTTCAGAATATGCAGCATCCGACGTAGTGGTTCGGCCGCGCCCCACAACAACTGGTCGCCAACCACAAAGGCATTCAAGTACTGCGGCCCCATCTTCATTTTACGTAAGCGCCCAACGCGGATATCAAGACTACCGCTAACCTGCGCCGGGGTAAGCTGGCTGATAGTGTCTTTTTTATTATTTGCAACAACCTTAGTCCAATCGGTCGAGCTAGAGATGAATTCTTCAATCTGGTCAATCGATACGTCTTGTTTGAGCTTAATGGTTAAAGCTAAACTGTGGCTTCTCATTGCGCCGACGCGGACACAGGTTCCATCAACTGGAATGGTGCTCCCCTCGCCTAGGAGCAGATTAGTTTCAACCATACCCTTCCACTCTTCACGACTTTGGCCACCATCAACTTCAGAATCAATCCATGGCAAAACGTTACCAGCAATTGCGGCGCCGAACTGCTGCTGTGGAAAATCATCACTTCGCAGTCTTTCGCTGACCTGTTGGTCTAGTTGCTGCATCGTACTGCTTGGATCGTCTATCAGCTCTTTGCTTAAGGTGCCGACATTATACATCTGCAGAAGCATCTCTTTAATTGATTTAGCTCCTGCTCCGCTGGCGGCTTGGTATGTCATCATGCTAATCCACTCAATTAAATCCTGTTTGAAAAGGCCGTTCATAGCCATCAGCATTGGGCTAACTGTACAATTCGAACCAATGTAGTTCTTTATCCCACTATCAAGTGATTTAACGATATCTTTTTTATTGACTGGATCTAAAATTAGCTGACTATCTGCTTCGGTTCGAAGTAGGCTAGCGGCATCGATCCAATAACCTTTCCAGCCCATTTCATCTAGCTGAGGACGGACTAGTTCTGTATAGTCGCTTCCTTGAGCGCTTAACAAATAATCCATTGCAGACAGCTGTTCGAGATCTTCAGCATCTAGTAGCAACTTTGCTACCTTGAGCTGCCTTGGCGCAGCTTGCCCCGCTTGTGAGGTTGAAAATAGACTAACGTTGAATTTATCAAAATCATTTTCTTGCTGCATACGATCGATCAGGACCGAACCAACCATGCCGCGCCAACCAATTATTCCAAGTTTCTTCATCTTTATATCGTACTTATTATCGTTTAAAGAAACAAATTTAATGCCACTTTGGTTGCAAAGTATCGTAAACCACTGGGCTATCGTCGTTCTTGATGAAAAACAATTAGCTCTAAATTTTCTTCCAAACGAAGAACTGGTTAATGCGACTTTGCTCACAAAGTAGCGCAAATGACTGGCCTGATCCTTCGTCTTGAGATGTTCATTGTTATTTAAACAATAGATTCAACAACTCCTTTTGGTCGGCCCGCAAGGGGCTGAATTGAATCTTTAGTATTGTTTAAATAACACTTACATATCAGGACTCAGTCTTTTATGCCCAGACAAAATTAAGTTAACAAATCCCCTCTGGTAGGATTTAAATTATTTATTGACTAGACTTTGAATCTCTACAGACTCTCATAGCAAGTTAGGCCACATCGGCTTTAACTGATGATAATAGTACTGATGCATCCTGACGAAGCTGCAGCTGTCTGAGCGATAGCGAGTTCTGCAGGTTCTCAAGATGTATTAGTGCTGTTCTCAATCACTGTTAAACGTAAGTGGCTGGTTTTGTTGGTAGCTTTTGCCACCAAAAGATACCATTGGTGTTCTTCGTTTAGAAGAACATTGAGTTTGAGCTAATCCAAATCAAGATTAACTTTAGAGTTAAATTATGAACCTCTACTCTTTCGTCCTCACAGGACTCATCAGTACAGCTATTAATCTGTAGAGAGTAGGACGGGCAGTTTGAATAATTCAGAGAATATGATGTGTTGATTGGAGTGAGTGGTTTTCACATCCGTGCGAACAAATCACAAAAGTTCTAAACTTTTCAAACTGTCCGCCCAGAACTCCCATCTCCTTTCTTGTTCGTGCTGTGCGAAACCGTCGTATCGAAAGGCCTATAGCACTCTCCTGATCACTTCACGAACGATTTCAGCACAAGCCTCAAGTTCAACCGGCTTCGGATTGGCTCTTCTCTCGGTATATCCGGAATGTGAACGGTGCTCGCTAGCGTCGCACTTCACTTCGATATACACTGCGCAGTCGCGACCGTTTCCGATCTGTCCGACTGAACTAGCCACGATACTTCTGGCAATGAAATGCCATTAGCTAGCATCAAAAATGTCGTCTACTTCAGTGACAATGCTTACGGACCTATCAGTGACGGTGTCCTTGATCAGGACCGTTACAGTTGTGCTCATGGAAAACCACTTCCTCTGGATATCTCTACATCTCGAGTTGAGACGATTCCTGCGTTACACATATTACCTTCTCTTGTGTCACACAGAGCGAGAGTAAATCAACGAACTTTGTTCTTTAAATTTACGCTCGCCCTGTATTAATAATTCAAGCTGCCTGTCAAAAAACAATCCTTCACATAAGGTCCTCCATTCCGTTTTGAATCAGGACACCCTATGACAGAAGATGTATGTTATGAAGAAAGCACCAAAGTTATCTAATGATGAGCGTAGCGAAATACAAATATTAAACAGCAAGGGCTATTCAGCC
>JAGPDM010000030.1 GCA_018057585.1 Candidatus Saccharimonadota bacterium | reverse complement strand
TATTTTCAGCTGAATCCATCTGTACTTCGTCTTGTTCGGCGGTATAGAAGTTCTGAGTCTCATCTATCGGCACTTGTGGTTCTGAAGGGTTAGTACTATCTTGGTTTACCATAAGCGTAAGTATATCAAAACTCACAGATTTCAAGTATTAAAAAATTCCTTTTGTTCATTTAACCTTACAGACCTGCGTCCTATGAAGCACTCTTTGAACAAATACTCTTTACCGTTTTCGTGCAGAACATACAGCCAGTCATACGATATACGTTTGTTCTTTTTCACTACATAACCCTTAGAATTTGAGTGGATATTTCTTAAATCGACATCCTTCTCGCTTGTAAACTTTACCTGTATTCGTAAAATCTGGTCCTCAATATCTACGATTAAATCATAGGCTGCAGACTCTGTAATAGGTAGCGCCACATCGTAGCCTTTTGATGTAAAGGAGTGAATAGCCTTAGTCAGTGCCAAGTCGCCTTTCTTCTGAGTAGTTCTCATGCATTAATTATACGCAGGTATGGGCAACCACCAAATTTGTTTGCTATAATACTTCCCAAGTGGAGGGGTGACCGAGCGGTTGAAGGTACCAGTCTTGAAAACTGGCAGGCCCTTTACGGGGTCTCGAGGGTTCGAATCCCTCCCCCTCCGCCATAATAAAACGTTCAGTCTTTAGATTGAGCGTTTTATTGTTTTGTAGCGTGAGTGGGATGAGAAACCCTTGAGGTTCGGTGTAGTGAGTGAGTTGAGTGATAAAGAAAGTTTACTTTCTTTTCCGAGACGATTGAACGGAAGTTCGGAGGCTTTTTAAGCCGGAGAACCATCCCTCCCCCTCCGCCAAAATTAAGAGCACGGCCATGGGTCGTGTTTTTAATTTTGGCGCAAGTGAGCTGAGAACCCGTATTTTGCTGAAAGCAAAAAGGGTTCGCAAGAAGCTTCGACAACCAGTCTACAGTTTAGGTCAGCAGCTTACTCAAGTTGTGCCTGACTATTCTTCTTCAACGAAGGTTTCATCAGCAAGCATGTCGGAGAGGCCCGCCTCCACGCTAGGATCCAGTGGTTCTGTCTCTCCAGTGCTATAGCTTGCCGCGTGTTCATCGAGTGCTCTTCGTGCATCAAATGGCACTACTGGTCTGCCTGTATCAGCTCCTGTTAACATAAATTGTCCTTTCGTTGTTTGTTTTTGATTAACGCTGATTATATCATCAGTCGTTTGTATTGTTGTCAATTAATCTCAATAAGTAAAAAAGCGCTGATCTATATTCCCGTAATGGAAATCTGCTTGGTAGCAGTTAAAGATCAGCGCTTAGCTGGCTGGTGCTTTGGAGTTGCGCAGAAATGCACATGTTGCTCCTAGGGGAAACCAGCGTCCCTAACGATCGTATTGTTATTATTTGGGCCGATCGTGTCCCGGTTTTGGCGGCTTGGTAGCGCCAGAGGCTGTAGAACCTCACGGTATTGAGCCATGATCCTAATGAAAGGATTGTACTCTTTAGTCTGCACCGCATCAGACATCCCCTTGTAAGCTTTACAGCTCACATCATCTGTTGCCAGATGAATACCCTGGGTTGGGTTGGTAGCGCTCACCTAGAGTGCTGGAAGTAGACCTCCTGCCTCTTCTTGGTCGCGTGTTCGCTGGGGGCGAACACATAGTCGAAGGCGCCAGCATAGCTACCTTCGTAGGCGTCCCCGTCGTCCTGGATCGGCAGGCGAAGCGTAACGCTCCAGCTACCGTCAGCCTGGACGACTGCCTCGAGTACAGATTCCGAGGTCGCGGATGAGCACTTCAGGCTCAAAACCTGCCCCTCCTGGAACAGATACCAACCGCCGTTGAAGCACCTCTCCTCAAAGAAGATCAGACGCTCGTCTCCGTAGTCGAAACCTGGGGCGAACCGCCAGCTGCGCCCTCCAACGCTGTGCGTCGCCATCTTGATGACGTCGCCCTCCTTCACGCCGTTTTCTCGCAGAAGCGAGACCAGAGCGTCCCGGTCGCCGGAATGGACGTTGGAAAAATCCAACGCCGCGCAGACCTGTTGCCAGGTGACGCCGGAGGCGGCCCTGATCAGGAATCCCGTTGCGTCGTAGTACTCTTCGTATCCGGTATTGCTCATGTTTCTCCTCCTGGAGATCATTGTGCAGGTGGCATTGTTGCCACACGGCTACACTCCGTCGAAGTTTTGGCATGATCCTAAATTACAGGATCAAACAGAGAAATTTCCTCTATCAGCGACAAGCCTTCGAGCTGACTCGCTACAAACCTAGAAACTAGGGTAGTGAGCCAAGCTCGAAAGCTTGGGCTAAATGCCAAAATACTGACCGTAAAGACAAACCGAGAGGTTTTGCCGTGTTTGAGAGGCTTATGTTCGATCGCAAAAAAGCGATCAAGCCAGCATCTAAAACAGGCAAATATACCAAGCTTTTAACGTACTGAGCTTAAAATCGTTATGATTAAAAGCTCATGACACTTAGCAATTAGCTCAGTCTCATGAGATTTTAAAAGTTTATGGAATAGTTCCTGGCATATCCCGAAAGCTATATGCAATGTACAGTTAACGAAAGCCTCTCACAGCAAATTAACTGACACTATATTACATCATTATGTATATTTTGTCAATTGTATGATAATAAATATGTGGTAGAATGGATATATGGATAAAAAATGGATAAAAATAGTAGGCGGCACGCTGATTGCAATCATAGTACTGCTTATAGGCATAAGAATTGTTTTTCATGAAAAGTTTGAGAACTTCGATAAATACATTGAAGCTAGAGACTCTTATAAAGGTGATAAAAACGAGTTTGATAAGAACTTCGAAGGCATGACTAAGTTTATTGAAAACTATAAAAAACAGAACCCTGGAGCAACCGACGAAGAAGTGGGCAAGGCTTTTTCAGAGGCTCTCGGCAACTAAACGGTTCTTTCTTTTCCAATAAGCAAAGCGATGCACGGCAAGAAGCAACTCGAGCGTAATGTTCTTCTAAGCGAAGAACCTATCAATGACACTTGTACTGACAAGTGTCACAAGCTCCTGGGCTGTCGTCGTTCTTGATAACTGTCAAGTCGTAAGACTTTACTGTTTATAGTTAGATGATGGAATAGCGAACAGCTAGTCTATCATCGTGCGTTCTAAGTTCATCGTTATTGAAACAACGGCTTCAACAACTCACTCCGTTCGGCCTGAAGGCAGAGTTGAATCCTAGCTCAGTTGCTTAAATAACACTCCTTCTTCAGGAAGCTCCTCTTTATGCCCAGACAAAAGAAACTAACGCATTCCTTCCAGTAGAATGCGACATTATTAGTCCGCAGAGCGGGTTATTTGAGCTTCTCTTGCTGTTGTCTTGTTGTCCTGTTGTCGTTTGCTTTCCTAGTTCCTATTTCCAAGTAACTAGTTACTGCCTCCTCTCCTCTTTCTCTTCTCTAACTACCAACTACTGCCTCCTAGCTACTGATTATTGTTAGCTGCTGGCAACTACCGCCGCTTCGATAGACTTGGCGCCGGCTCTTTTTAACATTAATGCGCACTGGTGCAATGTGGCGCCGGTGGTCAAAACGTCGTCTATTAAAAGAATGCTTTTGCCAGCAACATCAACACTCGATGAATAGATCGTATCTTCAAGCTGTTTTAACCGCTCGGTTCGATTGTGACCGACTTGGCGAGCATGGCCATGACGACCCAGAGCGCGTACTTTTTTAACCTGCATAGCCTTTGCTACGTCATAAGCGACTAGATCGGCTGGATTGTAGCCACGCTTCCGAAAGCGACTGGTCACGCTCGGCACAGGTACAACCAGGTCATACTGTCCAGCGATGATTGTTTTCGAGATTAATTGGGCAAGGGGAGTATGTGCCGCACGCATTCGCTCAAACTTATATTGTTTTATTAGCTGTTTGACGTAGGCTTCGTATCTAGTCGCCACCCAGACGCGCTTTAGCGGCGTTTTGCGCCGGCAGCTGGCACATGTCTTAAAATCGTCGGTTAAAGCGTTACACATGAAGCAGGCCGAGCGTCGTGGCCGATAAAGACCAGGCAAACAATCGTCGCAAACAACTTTTCCTTCCGCTTTGCACAAAAGGCAAACATGGGGCGCAACGGAGGCGATTAGCTTCTCACTTAAGCTAAACATCATTTTACAACACCTACTGCTTGCCGATTGGTATACACTCTGGTTATAATACTCTTGATTAGTAAAACGTGGGAACCAAAAGGTTTGTAACGGAGGGATTCATGGCAAAGAAACAACAAGATGATGATTTATTGATGGATGACGAGCTAACTGCGGCGTTTTTAGGTGATGATGGCGGACAGGCTCCATCTAGTGCCAGCACACAGCAATCACAAGACGAATGGCTAGATGAAGAAAATCTGCCAGGACAGCTAGCTGTCGACGTCTATGATACAAAAGATAAAGTGTATGTCCAGGCGCCGATCGCTGGTGTTAATAAGGACGATTTAGATGTTAGTATCTCTGATAACACGCTATCGATCCACGGATCACGAAGTGGCGGTGCGTCTGAGGATGCTAACTTTTATCTACAGGAGTGTTTCTGGGGCGAGTTTTCACGCTCTTTGACATTACCTGTGCCGGTCAAGGAAGACGAGATTGATGCTGTTCTCAAGGACGGTGTTCTGACAATAAGCTTCAGGAAAATCAACGACGCTCCTAAGAAAATTCAAATTAAATAGATAATTTTTGAGCGATATTAAAAAACCCGAGCAATCGGGTTTTTTAATATTTAGTCTATCGCGATTATAATGTCGTAGCGTTAGTAGGATCCAGTGCACCAACCACAAAACGAACTGCTGCAAAGGCGAGGAATGAGATGACTAGACCAATGATGGCGTATAGAATAGTATTCTTAGCACCAGTCACTGCATTTTGATCACCGGCTGAGATTACATAACGAATACCGCCGACAATCAGCATGATTACTGATATGGCACCTACTATGAACAGTAGCAGGTTAACTATCTTCTCAAATATGCCCCCACTACCTAAAAGATTTGTGCCCGAAACGCTACTGCTGCCGCCGGCACAGTTAACGCCACCAGAGATCCCACCGGTCAAAGTTTTACACTGGTCTGTGGTCTGCGGTGTCGATGCTGCAAAGACTGAATTTGCTGCACTTGCGAACATAAATATTCCGTAGAAAGCACCAAGACTTACCTTTTGTACCGCACTGTTTGTTAGAGTCATTTTTATTATCCTATTTAGCTTATGTTTTGATTATATTCTATCTAGCACGGACGTGCAAGAGGACTGCTTAAGACAGGGCCGAAACGATAAATCGCACCAGTGCGTAGGCCAACATGGCAATAACGAGCCCCATTATTGCATAAAGAATAGTGTTCTTGGCAGCTGTTACGGCATTCTGATCACCGGCTGAGATTACATAACGAATACCGCCAATTATAACCATTATCACAGCTGCACCACCAACTAAGAATAATAGGGTGTTGATTATCTTTGAAGCAAAGCTGCCGCTGCCAAATAACGGCCTTGAGCTTCCACAGGTTTTAGTACCGGCGTCATAAGTAGCACCAGTGCCCTCACAAGCTAGCTCAGCGGCCGACTTGGCGAAAACTGAATTGCTGGAATTGGCAACACCAAAAACAGCGGCTGTAATTAGTAGAACTGAAAAAACCGTTAAAAGTATTTTATTATTGAAAAACCGTTTCATTATCCAACCGCTCCAAGAACAAAGCTGACTATCGCTTGAGCAAATATAGCGACTACAAGCCCAACAACGGCGTAAAGTATAGCGTCCTTGGCTCTTTTTGTTGTGTTGGCATCACCTGCAGATAAGACGAATAGCAGACCGCCCATGACTATAACTAGCACTGACACACCACCAACTATTATTATCAACACCTGCATAATCGGCTTAATGACTGATTGAAGAATTGAGGAACTTGAACCACCACAAGCAGTAGGGTCGAGCTTTTGGAGCTCGCCGCAGACTTGCATCTTAGAAGTGCCGCTAACGGCCACTATTGTCTGCTGGCTAATAGAGTTTGGCTCCGAGACGGCAATCACCGACTGCCCAGCAAAAGAAATAGTAAATACCACTATTGCTACTGCGATGATCGCTCTTAAGGAGTAATGTTTTTTTATTTTTTTCATAATTATACCGCTACTATACCGAAACTAGCACGAAGTTGACAATAGTATACGCAAGCAAGACGATAATGAAACCAACTACGCCATAAAGAATAGTGTTCTTGGCCTTTTGTATCTGCTCGGGGTCACCAATGCTGATCGTGTATCTTAAGCCACCGATGATAATAACGAGTATCAGTATCAATGATGATACAGTCGCCGTTGCTGGCAAGACGGTGTCTTTGAAGAAAGTGCTCGAGGCTTTGGTTTCAGTAAATCCAACCTCGCTAGGGCTACCGATAATTTGTGCGACATTACTTAGGCTGTCTATCATATTAGATTCGCCACATAACCGACTATTATTGTTGCACTAAGAGAGATGACCAGGCCGATCACAGCAAACAAAATGGTTTTCCTGGCTGTGGCAATCTTCTCGGGCTCTCCAGTGCTAATAAGAAAAGTGATGCCACCTATTATTATCATAATAATAGCAACGTAGGCTGACAGGCGAGTAATTAGCTCTATGATATTTACGGCAATCTTCCAGATATCATTAAGATCAGATAGTTTAATTGTGCAGCTCTCTGAACTGCCGTCTTGAGCAACAACCAGCCCTCTGTACCAGGCGGGGAATCCGAAAAACTTTGGGTCGGCAGCACTGTCACAGGTTATTGCAAAGAAATGTAGCCTCAATAAGATGTCGTTAAGCATTAGACGCCTCCTATTATGCCGCCAGGCACTACGTAGTTAAGTATAACAGTTGCGAAAATGAACATTATTAACCCAATTATTGCGTTGATTAGCCTCTGTTTAGCTGCGACTGTCCGCTGGGGGTTGCCCTGACTGGTTGAGTACTGGATCCCGGCCACGACTATCATGCCAGCGACAACTAGCCCGACGCCGGCCGCAGCAACCTTTATTACAATTCTAAGAATATTTATTATCGGATTGTCAGCTATGCCACCGTTCTGACTGACACCAATACATTTATTGCCATTTATTGGTGTACTTATTTGAATACCGCCCGCTCCACCCTTGCACTTTAACGCTTCTGGCACCGGCTCTGCATCTGCGAACTTTTTAGCTTGACACTCCTTGTCGCCGGTTGTGTCTATGCTACCGCTCTTATCAAGATCGCAATCTTCGAAATCAGCATCTGTGTCTGGTGTTGTGTCGATTGTTTCTGGTGGTTTAGATTTGACACTAAAAAGCTTTCCTATAAAAACCAGTTCTTCGTTTGGTGATAAGTCGCCCTTCATAAATTTATAGAACTCGTCATAGGCCTGCTTGTTCGTTATGCCACCCTCTGATTCTGGCTTAGAGTTCTGGCTTGCGCTGTACGGAGACGCCTTCCATGATGCTGCATACAAACAAAAATCTTTTGGACTGTGACCCTTCCACTGGTATGTGCCGAGTCTTGAACACCAGGGTCTAAGCCTGCCTATGCAATTAAAGTACCTTTGTGGATCTTTATTTGTTCCACCTGGTGGAAGTAAACTTCCGCAGTTTAAATCTGGAGACTTGACAAACCCAGCAATTATGCAAGTATCTCTATACTGTCGATTGCTCATAAGTGCGCATCTATCGATAACGCACTTTTCATATACCGGATTATTTCCTGCGAGTCCGTTACTAGTAGCAACGCCATTGCAGTGGTCGGCATATTCTTTTATCTGTCCATTACTACTAGACCTATTTGCGTCAGCCTGCTTCTCGGGCAGATCATTAATGGCATGCGCAGTGCTAGTAGCGCACAGTGACATAACCATAGACAGCGAAATAGACAATACCAAGAAAAGAGTATGATTTGAAAATATCCTTTTACTCATAAATCTCCCAGTTTTTCTATAAAATCAGGACTATATGGACTTTTATCTGGATAAGTAATTTCAACAAAAACGATTTTCTCATCCTCATATGTTATCACCAGTATCCTTTCGTCAGAACCACCCGTTGCAACCGGACAGCTGTAGCTTTCTTGCTTGACTCCGCCCAGGCTAGCTCTGATATCTCCCTGAGCTTTACAGTTTTTCAGATTTAACTCTTGGTTGTAGTAAGCAGCTAGCTGACCGGCCTCTTCGCTACTGACAGCAATGCTACTACTGCCAATAATTGAACCTATATCAACTGATTCTAGGCTATCAATAAACAGATCGGCTACAGAAGTTCGTCCTTTCGTACTCGCGGCGGGGGTGTTCCTGTCGGCTTTGTCGCTAGAGATCGCTGGTTCGTCAGAGCGTTTTTGCACGTACAAAACTCCAAGCAGGACAACTAAGATCAAAAACACACCGCTAAAAATCAAAACTACTGTTTTTTTCTTACCTCCTGACCTTGGGCGAGGCTTATTGTAGTCCATTCCATCTTGAAAACTAAACATATTTTTTCTTTTATTATTATTACTATTACTTTACCACAAGCTCTATTATAGATACCAGCATGACTAATCATTTAGTTTTGCTCCAATAGCCTTTGTTATTGCGGACAACTAGCTGGTATTATGCTTATAGTTAACTATAAGGAATAGTCTTGGTTGATTTATTAGATTGGTTTACAAAAAAACGAATTATCACGATTCTAGCGTTGATGTCTGTTCTGGCCTTATTTATTATTTCCATTTCTGTTATCGGCTCAATTAAGAATAATAATAAATTTAAGAGGTTTGATAATGGCAACATCTCTATTGAGGTACCAAAAAGTTACAAATCCTCTCTTGAAGGAGGGCTGCAAATAGTGTTGTCGGACCAAACTTCAAACTCCAAAGAGTCGATCAAGCTGTCGACGTCGGAAGGCGGATATTCTAAAGAGAAGATTGACTCTCTAGAACTGCAGGCGACCACTTCCAGCGCAACAGGACGATCAGAAAAGTTAGATAATATCTCTACCACTAAATTTAAACATGAGGGCTATCATTTCCTCCAAATAAATGACACGAAAAAATATTCCGACATATACATAACTACGGTCTATATATTAGGAGACAAGGATTACTGGCAAATAGACATAGAGCATTCAGAAAAAAGCCTGCTTGCAAATAACTTAGACAGAATATTCAAATCGTTTGAGCAAACATCAAACAAGTAGATTATTGCTCAAATAAACATAAGCCCTTATAATTCAGAAAGATACTAATGTAGGTAGCAATGAAAAAAGTTAAAAACAAACAAAAAACTATTCTTTTCTTTTTGATTACCTTCTTATTCAGCATAACAATAGGCCTCCTACCCAGTCCCATAATTACGCCAAGAGTTAGTGCGGAAAATCTTGACGAGTCAAAATCAACATATAAAGACATTAAGACTCTGAGCGCCACTGCTTATCGATGTCTAGAAGAGGACATTCTTGATATGGAGGGTAGAGACATAAAGGCCTTCAAAGACATATTCCACAACAGGAACTATGCCCTGGGAGGGGGTGTGCTCGGTGTCAATCAGAGCATTAATGGCTATGATGCCGAGAGGGCAGTGGTCGGCTTTGTGGTCGACCCGTCAAATGGTGTACAGACATGTAAAACCGTCCTAGATCGTTCGCTCAAAATTCTAGACAGAGAGTCTGGGAGCAACGGAGTTGCTAAGGCTCTCGTAAATACTACAGACTTCGGCAATCCAATACCTCGAGCTAGACTAAAGACTAGAGCGGGAGAGCTCCGAGGAGACATCATAAAGAAGATGAGCGCTCTTAAGAAGTCAATGAGCTCCGCGCACTATAGATACTGGTCCTATTACGATTCATTAAGTCCAGACGGAAGCCTTGCAAACACTTGCTACCAGGTCGGCGGCCAAAGCCCCACGGGGAGCTTTAACAGCTCAAGAGACATTAAACTTAAAGACGAAAATGGCACTTCTCACGTTCTCTACTATAGAGGCGATGAAAAAAAAGCAGGTGGCGAAGATAAAATATCTGACCGAGCGTACAAGGACACGGGCTGGCTGGTCGATAATGGAGGTGTCGCAGCAACCACAACTATCGGTGACATATTCGTTCGACTAGGAGGGAAAAAAGAAGGAGTTGGCGGCGGGCACCCAAATTACTGGTCTACCCCATTCTTTCCGTGGTCAATGACTTCAAGCGATAACGCTGATGACGAGACTGAGGGACTAATCAGCTGCAGCCTTGTTAAGACACATCTAGAGGATGTGGGTGCCGAATTTCTAACAGTCAAAAAAGGCCAGATATTGCTAACCCCGAAGCCTATTACTTCGCCCGAAAATGCTGTAACAATAGATAAAGCACTTAAGGATAAGCAGGACGACATCAAGCCATTGCTAGAGGCCAACCCTGATATCATGTACTTTTGCACCGGATCAATTAGAGACAAGTATGCTAACGAACTAGGAACAAGCCTTCGGAATGAGGCGTCTACGATTGATTATTTTACGAAATGGCTGGCAGCGTATGGCACAACCACAGTAGTCTCTGTCCCGTGGACGCTTGACGAAGGCAAGAAAATGGTCGAATGCCTTGTTAATGACAACGCCTATGGAGATGAGCTGTTTACTATAATGAAGAGGGAGACCGAGGGTCTCCAAGATGTAGATCCGACTGCGGCAGACAAGAAGCCCGCCGCAGACGAGCCACAAAACTGCAAGGGCGGTGTTGGAACCATAGACGCGGCACTTGGCTGGTTTATTTGTCCGGTAGTTGACATGATTTTCGGAGTAATCCACTTCCTTGAAACCAAC
>JAGPDM010000029.1 GCA_018057585.1 Candidatus Saccharimonadota bacterium | reverse complement strand
AGCTGCAATTCCGTCTTCAGTTGAAGGCATGGTTAGAAAGACGATATCCGGCTTGAGGGTTTTCCAAGCTCCAGTATCAGTTGATATCGGTTTATTGCTATCCATATCGTGAACTAAGCTGTCGCTTCGGATGATACCAATTACCTCGGCATTTATTTGATTAAGACGATCAGAAACAGCTTTACCAACATTGCCATAACCAATCAAGAGTGCTTTTATTTTCGCCATATCGGAATAATACCACAATTGAGCAGTTTGTAATCAGTTATCTATTGTTCTATACTTATCTTAATGCATCCAAAGAGGTGCGCTATACAGGTAAATGTCTCAATTCAAGCCCCATTACAGGTGAGACATTATGGGTATTAGCGCCGAAGCTATATTGATGTAACTGATCAATAGAGCTGGCTTAGATAGTGGAAAACTACTAGGCTGTCGCTAATAAACAGCGGAGAGCTTTGGTAACTACTTGCTCTGCTTGGGTGCATAAAGGAAATAACTATGGTCAAGCAAAGAAAAATTATAGTAGCAAAATTTGGTGGCACTTCAATGGGTGATGCAGTCTCGATTAAACGCGTTGCCGAGATAATTATTGCCAATAATCCAGCGATTACTGTCGTTTCCGCAACCTCAGGTACTACCAATATCCTTGAAAGACTTAATAAAGACGCACCGATCCAATCTTGGAGTAAGTCCAGTAAGGTAATAAGCGATTTAGAAGTTAAGCACGCAGAAATCGCCACAAATCTTGGATGTGGTAAGGAAACTAGTGAAAAACTTTCGTTATTATTCGAAGAAGCTAGAACCCTATCTCATGGTATGCAAATGCTCAAAGAATCACCAGAAGCCGCATCTGACAGATTAATGAGTCTGGGCGAGCGAATATCTTCGTTATTGCTTGCTTGCTACTTGCGAGACCAAACAGCCAGCAAAACTAGGCTACTAGATGCAAGGACTATAATAACCACCAGCACTGACCATGGTCAGGCTCAGCCAGCATACGAAATAATTGCTGTAAACGCCCAGAAAGAGCTAACACCTAAAATCACGAACGGCACAAGCTTCATTACTCAAGGCTATATCGGCAGAGGTCATGATGGCAATACAACTACGCTCGGCAGGGGCGGAAGCGATTTCAGTGCCGCTATATTCGCAGAAGCAATCAATGCCGACGAATTACAGATATGGACAGATGTATCAGGCATCGCTACAAGCGATCCAAGAATAGTTAAAAACGCCACTCCTTTGGCTGAACTAACCTACGGTGAGGCTGCTGAACTTGCATCGGCAGGGGCTAAGATACTTTTTCCTCCAACAGTCATACCGACCAAAAGAAGCAACATACCGATAAGGATTTTGAACACTTTCGAACCTGATAGTCCTGGAACATATATACGTGACGAAATTAAAGATAAGCCACTAATCAGAGCGATAGCGGCTAAGCCAAATCAGCATTTATTGACTTTATCCTCACCACTTATGACCGAGGAGTCTGGTTTTATGGCCAGGATATTTAACGCATTCGCAAAACATCGTGTCAGCATTGACTTGATCACAACCAGCGAAACATCTGTCGCTCTAACACTTGATGACAAAATCATAGGGCATCAGCAATTGTTTGATGACTTACGCTCGATCGTTGATGTGAAACTGGAAAAAGACATGTGCATAGTGTCGATTGTCGGCAATCGCATGAATGAAACACCGGGTGTCGCAACTCATATCTTTGGTGCTCTCGGTGATAGTTCCGATGCAATCAACGTTCGCATGATATGTCAGGGTGCCTATAAGCACTCGATGGCGCTTGTCATTGATAATAAGCACAGCAATTCTGCAATTAAGGCTCTGCATAAGAAATTAATCGAAGAAAGGTTTTACTCATGAAGATAGCATTAGTAGGTAATGGCAGGACCGGGAATAACCTACACAAAGTAGTGAGTAAAGACGATCAGATAACCGACTTTAATACATCTAATCCGCCAACTGTAGAGGCCTTAGTGCAAAATGATGTCATAATTTCCTTCTTGCCGGGAGACGCTTTCACCGATTTATTTGATATGTTTATTGAATCTAAAGTTCCAGTCGTTACTGGGAGTACTGGTTTCGACTGGCCAGATAACGCAGAGCAGAGGCTTATAGAAGCGAACATAGCCTGGGTCTCGGCCAGTAACTTTAGTCTTGGCATGCAACTAGTCCATGACGCCATTGTAAAGCTCGGGAATGCTCCCAAGTTGTTAGATGGTTACGAAGCTAGCATTGACGAGATTCATCATATTCATAAAAAGGACAGCCCTAGTGGAACATCGCTTAAGTGGCGTGAATGGTTTGGTGATCCAAGCGTAAAAATAACTAGCCATAAACAGGGTGAAACGGTTGGCGATCATAGCCTAAAAATTGAAACCGCGACCGAAACCATAGAAATAAAACACCATGCCAAGGACCGAACGATATTCGCTGGTGGCGCTCTTTGGGCGGCTCGCAGAGCCAAATCTTTAGCTCCTGGATTACACATGTTTGAAGACATAGTTGACGCAGAAAAAGAAGGTAAGAATGAATAACTTAAACGACTATAAGGTTTGGACGGCAATCGTCACACCGATGCTAGACGATGGCAAGATAGATTTTGAATCTTTTGGTCATTTACTAAAACTACAAGTCGAGGCAGGTAATGCCCTGACAGTTCTCGGAAGCACTGGCGAGGCACTTAGTTTTAGCCTCGAGGAAAAGAAGCGAATCTTAGATTTTGTAATTGGCCAGAAATTAAATATTCCAATTAAGGTAGGTGTTGGCGGTATCTACTTACCTGATCAAATATCTTGGATAGAGTATCTCAATACAATCCCAGTCGATGCCTACCTCGTACCTGTGCCTTACTATACTAAGCCTGGAAAAATCGGTCAGACCGGGTGGTTTAGATCTTTACTAAATATTAGCGATAGACCAGTTTGTATATACAACGTGCCTGGCCGAACTGCAGTCAAGCTTGATGTCGAAGCACTTAGAGATATCTCGTCACATGATAACTTCTGGGCAGTCAAAGAAGCTAGTGGCAGTGTTAATAGCTTTAAAGCCTACTCAGAAGCCTCGCCGAATGCCCACATGTTGAGCGGTGATGACCCAATGTTTGCCCAATTCTCTCGACTAGGTGCAAAAGGCGTGGTCAGCGTAGCGGCTAATGTTTGGCCAGAGCAAACACAGCTTATAGCTAGGCAGTTTATGTCTGGTAATTTTGAAAATGAAGAAATATTCTCAATAGCCAGCAAAAGCCTATTTAGTGCCAGCAATCCAATTCCAACCAAGTCTATTTTAAATCATCTTGGAAATATAGAAACACCGACTGTTCGTCCACCACTCTCTGCTAAGGATATGATGGGATTAGATCAGATTGTGGCAATCGATAAAGAATTAACGAATATAACAAACGTCTAGAGGAGAATTAATGCAAACCGAAATAGAAAAACTAAGTAGCCGGCTTGAATCAGGCGAACTGTCTAAATCCGACGTGCAAGCCGGTCGAAAATTAGTAGAACAATTATTAGACTCATTGGAATCGGGGCAAATCAGAGTAGTCGAGCCAACTAATGGGAGTTGGAAATTAAACTCTTGGGTGAAAAAGGGCATATTAGCTGGTTTCAAATTAAGTGAAACTGTAAAACTAACTGATGGAACACAGTTTATTGATAAAGATCTCTATGGATTGCGAGATATTTCTGTTGAACAAGGGGCACGGCTAACACCACCAGCTTCCGGCGTCCGCCGAGGAGCATTTATTGGTAAAGGTGCGGTCTTGATGTCGCCTGCCTATGTCAATGTTGGTGCCTATGTTGGCGAAAATACTATGATTGAAAGCCTAGCAGGCAGCTGTGCCCAGATAGGTAGTAACTGCCATATTAGTTTTGGCACCGTTATAGGTGGAGTTCTTGATCCGGTCGAAGCAGCTCCGGTAATTATCGGCAATAATGTTTTAATGGGTGAAAGCTCAGGCGTAACCCAAGGTACAAGGCTGGAAGATTTAGTAACGCTGGCTCCAGGAGTGCATATATCCATGGCCACGCCTGTTATTGACCCAATAAACCAAGTTGCATACACCACAGCAGGCACGGTAGAGCTAGTCACAGAAAAGCTCGGCGATGTATCGATTTATAGTGTCGGCAAACTGATTGAAGCTAAAGACAAAGGCTTCGGACCGCAAGTGCCTAAGGGTGCTCTAGTTATACCCGGTCTTGCTAAATCTAGTCAGGGCGGATTAAAGATGGCCCCAACAATTGCAAAATATATTAGCTCCAGTGATGAACGAGCCTACGCACTAGAAGATGCGTTGCGATGAGCATGAATTTTTCACTGGCCTTAGATGATTTAGACATATCATTAATCCGCAAAATGAACATGCGAAAGAATGCCGATACGATCGATCTTGGTCTTGGCCAGTTAAGTCTTGATACGCCTCGAGCAATGCGTGATGGCGGAGCCGATAGCTTTACAAATGACGCGCTTAACTATAGCCCGACAGCTGGCCTGCCAGAGCTTAAAAGCATTATTGCGAAACACTATAATTCATCAGTGAATATAGATTACAAACCAGAACAAGTAGTAGTTACGTCCGGGGCGGAGCATGGGCTTTACTGCATCTTCCAAGCTATGCTAAACCACAAAGACGAAGTTATGATCCCTGAACTTAGCTATCCGGCCTATCCAGGAATCGCCAAACTATTTAATGCAAATTCGATTGAGTATAAATTAACCCGGAATTTCAATATTGATATTGATGATCTAATATCTAAAATTACCAGCAAGACAAAGATTATCCTTGTAAACTCACCTTCAAATCCGACTGGAACTATTATTTGCGAAACAGATCTAAAACTCCTTGCCGAAAGACTAAAAAATATCAATAGCGACATTTTGTTAGTTAGTGATGAAGTCTATTCAGAGCTTAATGATAGTAGCCTGGCAGTTAGCTCAATAAATAAATTCTATGAGAATACTGTAGTTATCAGCAGTCTTTCCAAAAGCGCGTCAGCTGCTGGCTTACGGCTAGGATGGTTAATTGGCCCAGACGAATTAATAAAAGAGGTCACAAAAATCGTACAATACTCAATCACCAGTGTTGCCGTACCTAGTCAAAAGGCAGCTCTTGCTTACTTTAATTCTAATTCGAACACATCTAAGGTGAATAAAAAGCTTGCGTCTAATCGGCGGATAATCACTGCGTCGTTTAAAAATACACCTCTGGAGACTACTACACCACTTGGTGCATTTTATTATTTTGCTGATATTTCTAGTTATGGCAACTCTCGCCAGGTTGCCGACAGACTACTTGATAAACAAAATGTCCTAGTAATTCCTGGCTTAGCCTTCGGTAATGCAGGTGATAAGTACATTAGGGTATCTTATGGCACCGAAACTAAAGTATTAGAAGCTGGGCTTAAAAGAATCATCGAGGAGCTGCTGTGATGAATGCTAGCGACATAAACAGTGCATTTTCGCAGGATGGAGATTTCACAGTCTCCGGCGTAGTAGTTGATGATATTGTCGAACAATACGGCAGTCCGATTTATGTTTATGATGCCTCGATAATTCGTGATCAATACCAAAAACTGCGCCGCGCAGTGCCAGATGGTATAGACATTTTTTACGCCATGAAGCCAAACCCAACACGTGCAATCGTTGAGTTGCTACATAATAGCGGTACTGGCGTTGAGGTTGCGTCGATTGGCGATCTTATTACCTGTGAGCAGATTGGTGTTAACCCTAATAATATTGCTTATGCAGGTCCGGCCAAGACCGACCAAGAACTAAGAAAAGCTATTGACATGGGAATATACATAATTCATGCCGAAAGTCTTAATGAGATTAAACGGATCAATAAAATTGCTAAGGAAAGGAACAAAATCCAGCAAATTGGCTTGAGGATTAATACAAATTTTGAAATCCATGACACTCATATGAGCATGAGTGGCAAAGCAAAAAAATTCGGTATTGATGAATCAGAAATGTCGAGCGTAATCGAAACATCTTTACACCTTGAAAATATCAATTTAATTGGGATTCACGTTTATTCTGCTACCGGCATATTGAGTGCTGACGAGTTTATGCTGAACATGCGTAAATCGTTTGAAACAGCCGAGAGGGCCAATCAACAGTTTAAAGTAAGGTCTGTAGATTTTGGTGGGGGCTTTGGTGTTGACTATACAAACGAACGCAAATTTGATATGAACTACTTAGCATCTAAGATTGCCAGCCTAATTGAAGAGTTCCAATTTATTGAGGACAACAAGTCTAGGCTGATCACGGAGCCAGGCCGCTATCTAGTGGCAGAAAGTGGCATTTATATAACTAAAGTTATTGATCGCAAAACTTCTCACGGTGAAAATATGCTTAATTGTGATGGTGGAATTCACCAATTTTTACGCACAGCTCTAATAGGATCAAGACATCCGATCTTTAATTTAACTAGGCGATCAGATACTAAGGAACAATTTGAAGTCGGTGGGAATCTTTGCACTCCAATCGATCAACTCGGTGAAAACATTGAACTACCTGCCGATACACAAGCTGGAGATCTTATAGGAATATTTTTAGCAGGGGCGTATGGCTACACGGCAGCCATGCTGTACTTTCTTAACAATCCTCTACCCCCAGAACTACTAATAGATAGCGGGAAAACAATACTTATTCGTAAACCGACTTCAATTGAAGATTTACTTGAAACACAATCAAGCTTAAAGGAGAACTAATGTATAAGACTTTGCAAGAATTATTTGTGGCTTTACTAGAAATCGATTCGCCTTCTGGTGAAGAAAAGGAGGTCTCCGATTTCGTGATGGCCTATTTGCAAAATCTTGGATTAAACCCAGTTCAAGATAAGCATAATATGGTTTATTGCCGAATAGGATCGGGTGAGGAACCGGTTATTTTCTGTAATCATCTAGATACGGTGGAGCCGGGTCGAAATATTCAGGTAGTTATAGAAGATGGAGTAATTAGATCAGCAGGAGAAACTATTCTTGGTGCTGACAACAAAGCTGGATTAGCAACTATTCTATGGAATGTGGCTAATCTAGTGGATACCGAGACTGAGTTAAATATTGAACTTTTATTTTCGGTTGATGAAGAAACTCGCTCTGGAGTAACAGATTTCGATATATCGTTGTTGGAGTCGAAAAAAGCCGTAGTGATTGATGGAGGCTCTGATATCGCTAGAATCGTTACCCAATCTAGCTCAATTGGACAGTTTGAAATAGAATTAATTGGGACTGCTAGCCACACTTCGACGCCTGAACTTGCGAACAATGCCCTCGAGGCCTTCATGTATCTATCTAGAGATATTAAGCTAGGAATGATTGCAGATGACACTACATTGAATATTGGTCTTTTAAGCTCCGGTAGTGCTGCAAATACCATACCAGGATCTCTGCAGCTTGAGGGTGACCTGAGGAGTGCCGATGTAAAGATTTACCAGTCACAAAAGAATAAATTATTACAGGCATTTAATTCACTTTCATTAAGTCATAACATTGAAGTAAAGATAATGTGGAGCGACTACGCGGATGCTTACACAATAGATCCTGAATCAGATAATCTGGACAAACTAAGACAGATATATCAATCAGTCGGTCTAGAGCCAAATCTCGCGACTGTAACCAGTGGAAGTGATGCTGGGTTTTTAAATAAAATCGGTATTGAAGCATTCTGTCTTGGTGATGGCGTAGATGATCCACATACTGTCGACGAATCAATTACGGTAAGTGCATTAAATAAGCTCTCAGAGATAACGCACGGTCTTATAGTTAATTTCTAGGTCTTAAGGAACTTGACGTTCTAGTTCTAGATGAGCTTTTCGTAGAGCCTCTAGCTCTTTTTGCTGTTCATTTAATATTTCAGTTATTCTGTCGATTAGATCTTCGGCACTGTCGCTCTCGATAAGTGGTGGATATCCGGCATGGCCGGAGGCATCTAGCAGGTCTTTGAAAAGCTCGCTCGTCCCGCCAGCACCGTGCAGGATGCCAACAGGCTTACCTAGCTCCATAGCTACCGTAAACTCGTGTGTTGTCCCAATTCTACCACCGATCGAGATCAGTGCATCCGACGATTGAACAAGCATTACATCACGGCCAACAAAGTGCTGTCCGGTGTAGAAGATTATGTCATAACAGTCTGTTGGCAAAAAGTAGTTGTTCACGTGTTCGCGCAAATTTGCTGCTGGACTCAATCCAATTGACATTCCCCGCTCATCCTTCGCTCCTTGTGCGGCGAAATTTGGCAAACCAGTAGTCGCTCCGGTTAGCAAGTGGTGGCCGCGGCTTGCGATCAGCTTACCCGACTCATAGGCTAGATGTTTGCCTTTCTCGACTGAGTCACCTTTGGCTGCTCCACTGACACATATTTGATACTGACTCATCTATTTCCCTTCTTTTTACTACCTACTAAATCTAAAACTTCTGGCGCTATCATGTCATTATCTAACTGATTCAATATCTGATCTTCTAAATTACTTTTACCCAAATACCTCATAAATATCTCATTCCATAGGCTCTCTCTGGCGTGGTAAACATATCGATCCTTAAACGCGACCTCGTTGCTGTAACCAAATGATACATCTGTTAAGTTTAAGGATATGTGCTGAGAATTACCTAGATCATGAATGACGTAGTCTAGACTACGCCAAAATTCAAGCTCTGGATCAATGTCGATCAAAACTTCCTCTGCTCTACGCCAATGCAAATCTTCAGGGTGGACATGTGGCTCAAATGCTTCTGGATGGTCTTCAGATTTAAGCTTGCCAAAGTACCTCTGAATAACGCGCCAGTGTACATGCTGATGTCCAACCACAGCCGCTGTACTTGGATCGGCATTTAGAGTCTCAACGACCTCGGCACCAAAGTTCTTATGGGTTGACTTAAGCTTAAAGAATGCACTATATAGCCTAACCTCATTTATATAGTGAAATATTAGTGCCATGGTCTTTAGCGGCAAGCCACGCATTTTATCAACATGCATCGGTACGACTACGATCGTGCCCATCTCTTTAGTGTGTGTAACATTGTGTAATTTCTTTTTCGTGAATTTGCCAGCCTCATCCACCCACTTGTCGTGATTCATTTCAATAATGCTGATTTTCCTCTGCTCAAAATCAGAGGCACGAACTTTCTTGAATAGCTCATTATATTCCGACAACCATTCGTCCCCTTCCGTAAATCGTAACGCTGTATAGATCTCGTCAAAAGGCTCACGCTTTAGCAGACTATTTATACTTCTGTAGCCTAGATGCTTCATCATGTTTTTGGGCGGCATCTCTCTTAACATGTCTTTAGCCACAGACCGCTTCAGTGCCCATGTCTGCATTGGTATATCAGCAGTTTTAGCAGCTTTAATCATCAGCGGCACCAGCTCTTTGATATTGCTGTCGTCTGAGCCACCAATTATTTTGGCTAACCTTAGATTGTCTTCGGCTATCTTTATTTCTAGCGCATGATAAAGCTCTCTTGCGGTTGTATCTTTGTGATCAAGACCCAATCTATGCATTCTGTTGTAAGCTTTTTGACGCATCTCATCAAGCAGCAATAAGTCTGTCGCTTTGCGGCCGGTAATTTTTTCTAAATCACGAATAGCCAAGCTAAATGTTGGTTCAGATGCATTGAGTAGTTCGGCTAATTTTGTCATTTTTTTGTTTCGCTTATGTTGCTTATGATTAATTATATTACCACATAACTGATATAAATAAAAGCTTGATTTGTGATCAAAGCGCAGAGATCTCCAGTGGCATAGCGTGCACACTGGTGTCCCCCCGTAAGATGCCTTCTTTGGCGCCTACGAATTGCACGACTGAAGTTGAGTTTGCTGAGCCAAGAGTCATAGCCTCAACCAGACCGCCACCTTTTATGATACTAGCGACAAAACCACTACCGAAAGCATCGCCAGCTCCGGTTCGGTCTTTGATATAGACATCTTCGTATAATCCAGCCTTGACCATGGTTTTACCGTCACTAGCCCAAGATCCGGCCGAGCCGTCGGTAACAATGGCATAATCAACTTGATCAGCTAAAGCCTTTATGATTTTCTCTGGCTCATCTTCGTCCACCAGGCTACCAAGCTCCTCGCGATTGGCTTTAATCATAGTCAGTCTTGGTAGCAATGCATGCATAGCGACCTTATCCTCAAGCTCAAGCTTGCCTGGATCCATAGAAACCTTAATATTTTTCTGATTTGCCCAGTCCACAAAAGCATTGATAAATTCGAAGTTACCGGCACAAGATGTCATATAGGCCCACTTCGCATTCAAGCTAGACGTATCGTAATCTGCCCAATTCAAATTATGTGAGGCACCCCTATAGATCAAGATTGTACGTTCACCGTCAGGGCTTAGAAGCAGGGTCGAATAATCAGTAGCGTACTCTTCGTCATAAGCCACATTTTGATAATCGACACCTTCATCGTCAAACATTTTCTCAATAGCTTCTCCAGCTGGATCTTGACCAATGCTACCTAGAAAAGCTGGTTTAAGACCTTGACGAGCAAAGGTAACTGCGGCATTAGTTGCACCTCCACCGGTACTGTTAACGACATTCTCAACTTCAATTTTTGCACCTAGCGGAAATTCTGCCACCCTTTCGCCGCCTGGTTCGGTGTGCGGTTTAAAGGCCGATCCACTTAGGAAGACATCCTCAACTGCACTGCCAACAGTAATTACATCAAACATTATTCCCCCGTTCATTTTGCATTTGGTTTACTATTATTGATTTGGTGCCCCCGCTAGGGATCGAACCTAGATCTAATCCTTAGGAG
>JAGPDM010000028.1 GCA_018057585.1 Candidatus Saccharimonadota bacterium | reverse complement strand
TAAAGACCTAGATTGCCGAGCTGGCCCATGATTGGCTGCATTTTTTCTTGTGCAACTTTCTGACTTTCGGCAATCGCCTTTTTGAAGGCTTGTTCGATCCAGGTTTCTAGCTCACCAATATCATCAAAATCGATCAGTTCAGTGTCGAGTGAGACATCTTTAATCTTCTGCTCACCATTCATTTGGATTGTCACAGCACCCTCGCCTGCTTCTACTTCAACAATTGTCTTAGATAGTTCCTTTTGAATTTTCTTCATTTTTGCCATCATTTTAACTTGATCCATCATCTGTAATTACTCCTCTTTTATGAATTGCTTATTTTTTATTATAACATTACCGTCAATTGATTTCGAGAAAGCAGTTTGTGTCTCTGGAACTCTCGACCATGCTAAAAAATAGCGTTCAAAATTATAACTGATGCTAAGCATGACAATAATACCAAGACTAATTAGTGCTAGGCTCCGAGCTGCTTTATTTGTTGGGAAAGTTTCACGCCATCTGGTCCAGAGTGTAAACAAACCAATACCACTGAATATGCTGATTGTTGGCAATAAGAAATAAACGTTAGTATTGTCGACTGGTAAAATTGAGATTATTAACAAACTGCTGGCCAGCATTGTTAATAATAGCCAGCCTCTAGGTGCTCGAATGTCAGTGAATACTACAAGAAGCCCTAAAAGTGCAAATATTAAAGTTATGATGTCCATTATCGGTAGATTTGACAAGTTTATGTATGGCGCCAAATCTGATCGCCAAGCTACAGTGCGCAGTGCGATAGCGAAATTATCGATAATTGAATTGAGGTTCGGTATTCTAGATGGAAGTGCTAATATGTCCGATATTTGCGAAGGATTAATCACCGCACCTGCAATAATTGGAAGCAGTGTGGCTATGAATGTTACGATGCCCGCAACTGCCCCAGCTTTGTGCAGTTTTGTATCGTAACGCTGAAATACTAAAACCCCTACAACAATCGCAAATATGACGAAATAGATCATTCTTGGTGTGTAAGCGGCTAGCCCAAGAACAAGCCCGGCCACTACATACCAATACCATTCGAGATTGAACTTATAGACATTGTAGGCAATCAATAGCGAAGCAATTGGCCAAAGCACATTAGTGACTGTCGGGTCACCAAGCCGGCTAACATGCAACATCCAATTCGCACTAGCAAACATTAGGCTTGAGAGCACTGCGATCCGTGGATTGGTTAATTGTCGCATAAGTAAATAGAACAAACTGAGACTAAAAAGCCCAATCAGAACACTTGGCAATCTGACGCCAATTCCATTGTTAAAAACACCCAGACTAACTTTCTGTAGGTATAGATATGGTGCATTTATGATGTTCTCTAGGCCTATAGAGTGAGCGGCTTTGATGCTGGCTGATTCAGTTTTGGAAAATCCATCAACATATTTGCCTAGGTTCCATCCATACATTACAAATACAATTCCTAGCAGTAAGCCAACGGTAACCCAGAGTCTGACCGATTTTAAGTTTATTCGTTTTCCTCTGGTTTTTTCCATATTTATCCTTGTGAGTGTTTACGTTCAATACTTTGGAACTGGACCCGTTCTTTGTTGAAGTACATTTCAACTTGGCCAGTCGGTCCATTGCGATGTTTCTTAATCAAGATATCGGCAATGTTTTGTCTTTCTGTCTCTGGATTGTAATAGTCTTCACGATAAATGAAAAGCACGACATCGGCATCTTGCTCGATTGAGCCCGATTCACGAAGATCTGATAACTGTGGTATTTGCGGTGTGCGCTGTTCCACGGAACGGGACAACTGGCTCAAGGCCAGGACTGGCACATTGAGTTCGCGACCAAGTGCCTTAAGGCCTCGACTAATCTCACTGATCTCTTGAACACGGTTGTCGGTACCGCTGCCGCTACTCATCAGCTGTAAATAATCAACGACAATTAAGCCAAGTGGGTGCTTCTGGGCTTCACGTCTGGCTTTTGTGCGCATTTCTAATGCGGTAATACTCGGAGTGTCATCAATGTATATTGGTGCTTCACTCAAGGATCCCATGGCGTGACCAAGTCGTTCAAAATCCTCATCACGCAACTTGCCAGTTCGTAGCGCCCAGGCATCAATATCTGCCTCAGCCGCGAGCAACCTATCGACTAGCTGCTCTTTACTCATTTCCAGGCTAAAAAACAAGACAGGCACCTTTTGCTGGACGGCAATATTCTGAGTTATATTCATCGCGAGGCTGGTTTTACCCATCGATGGGCGAGCCGCTAAGATAATAAGATCTGATTTCTGCAGGCCGGCCAGAGTGTTATCAAGATCGTAAAATCCCGTCGGTACCCCCCTGATTTGCCCCTTGTCTTTGTGTAGTTCGTCTAACCGGTCGAAACTATCAGCAAGGATGCTCTCTAGCGAAATAATGTCTTGTTTTAAACTGCGTTGCGATACGGAGAATAGACGCCTTTCAGCATTTTCTAGAACTTCTTGCATCGGCGTTGCTTCGTCGAAACCAAAGCGAGTGATGTCCTCGGCTGCACCAATCAGTCTACGCAGGGTTGACTTATGAGCGACTATTTCAGCGTAGTGACCTGCATGTGCGGCTGTAGGCACACCGTTTACCAGCTCAGTTAAGTAAGAACTACCGCCAGCTTGCTCCAGTATAGATTCGTCACGCAAGCGGTTCGATACAGTCAACACGTCAATCGGCCGCCTCTTTTCGTAAAGTTGCATTATCGCCTGGTAAACATGGCCATGTCTGGCGTCGTAAAAATCTTCTGACTCGACTATATCAGCAATGTTGACGAGTGATTCACTATCAAGCAGGATTGAACCAAGCAGGCTCATTTCAGCTTCAATATTCTGTGGTGGAATCTTAGGATTCATGGTTGCTCTCGATTTTGATTATCATAAGCTAACTGTCTCCCCGCCAAATATGTCCAATACTCCAGAAGCAGCTTTTTCTTCGGCCGATTTTGGTAGCTCAGGTTTCTTAGACTGATCTAATACTAGCTGTAACTCTGGCACGACGCCAAACTCTTGGTTTACTGCTTCAAGCAATATCTTCTGATTGCGCTTGTCCTGCATGCGTTTATGGTGGAATGGGAAACCGAAGTGCAGTTTTAGGATACCATCTGTTGAATCCATATGGCACATACGCAGCAGTGCGTAGAGTGAATTATTAGATTTTTTAACAACCGCGAGTACCTTGTCCCACTGAGCTTCACTTAGCGGTTTTGTCATCGGCTCTCCTGCCATCACAGAATTCGCATCACTATCAGATTCTATTTCAGGCTTCGAGCTAGTGTCTAGGGCACTCCCGGTCGCTATTTCCTGCTTGATCTTCTCATTTTTAATGGTCTCTGGTTTATGGGCCTTAACAGGTTTGTGCTTGGTGTTTCTGGGGGCTAACTTAGCCGGTTCGGCGTTTGCAATCGGTGCGTGTGCCGATATCTCGACGCACAATCGAACCAGGATCACCTCGAGCTGAAGACGTGGATTAGTCGATCCGCCAACACTAAGAAGTCTTTCGATGCCAGTAAGTGTCTTCTCCCCAGATAATGGTGGTTTACCAGCTATCAGTAGATTACGCCAGTAATCGGCTAGCTGAGACGCGATCTCGACGATCTGGGCACCCTCGGCCTCAGCATCGTCAACACTAGAGATGATCTTGCCGGTATCATTATTCTGAATGGCTTTAGTAATATTTATTAGCTTAATTTCACTCAATTGACCAAGAGTTTGCCTAACTAGATCTTGGGTAATCGCCTCGGCCTGTCCGCTGAGTTGGTCGAGCAGTGAGATCGCATCTCGGAAGCTACCATTGCCATGTTTCGCAATTAAATCGGCTGCATCATTATCGAGCTTTATATTTTCTTTTTTAGCGATTCCGATAATATGACTCTGTAGCAGCTCATCTGTTATTGGGCGGAAACCAAACCGTTGGGTTCGGCTAATTACTGTCTGCGGGATTTTGTGCGTTTCTGTTGTAGCTAAAATGAATATAACGTGGGCTGGCGGTTCTTCGAGGATTTTTAGCAGTGCGTTAAAAGCCGCCTTGCTGAGCATGTGGACTTCGTCGATTATATAAACTTTATATTCGCTGGCCGCCGGCGAAACATAGGCCTTTTCACGAAGTTCACGGACATCGTCGACACCAGTATTGCTGGCGGCATCAATCTCGATGATGTCGATATGTTCGGGAGTGTCACCGCCGTATTCTTGGCCGATGATGCTATGTGCTAATAATCGAGCTACACTGGTTTTGCCGACCCCACGCGGGCCAGTAAATAAATATGCATGTCCGAAATTGCCAGACTTAACAGCAAGTTTTAAGGTGTCAGTTATGTGGTCCTGCCCCAGTACTTCATCAAATGAAACACTGCGGTATCTACGGTATAACGCTCGTTGCGACATTTACTAAACTCCAATCGTAAGCTCAAGTATACAGTAGAGTCGCTATCGAATTTAGTGAATAATTAAAGTAGCATGTGCAAACTGTGCACATGTCTAAATTGTCGCTTAAAGAGCGGCTTCGACGGCTGCCCATTCGACGTCTTTGTCGTCTTCTGGGATTATCACCGAAACCTGATCGCCGACTTTTAGCTTGAAGTAAGTTACGCTAGCAAGTAGCACCCTGAACTCTCGTCCGTCAACATCAATGAAGAATTGATGATTTGTCTGTCTGAGTGTTCCAATGACAGTTTTGCGTGGGATAGGACCAATTTGCTTATAAAGCCTTTGTCCGCCATCGCCAATTGTAAGTTTCATTAGATCGCCTTGTACAAGCTTTGATTTACTCGCGTAATTTGCCGGAACTGGATTAGTTTTACCATCAGGTCCAAGCATCGCTTGCCCGTCGAAAATACCTTCTACTACCTTACCGACAACATCCTCGACAGGAGCTATGTTTTCGTCTGGATCTTCACCCAATAAGCTGATTAAAAGTTCTTTTGCTGCTGAGACATTAGTCTCTGCCTCATCTATAAGTGCACGCAAGCGTTTAACTTGCTTCTCCGCTAACTCTGCCATATTTACATACCGTTTGTTTTTAGTTGTTATCAAAAAGACAATATCATAACAGAGCTCAGTAGTCAAAAGTTTATCCACAGACATAATGATACTTGTCGCTAAAAAAGTCATTAATTTAGTTTTTGGAAAGAAATGATCTTTGGAAGAACGCTGAAGCTAAAGTTGACTCTACGACTATCATATCTTGCGATGCTTATGGCACTTAAAAGCAGCCCCGAAGGACTGCTTTTAAAGAGTGAACTGACGCTTAAATTAAGCTAGTTCTACAGTTGCGCCAGCTTCTTCAAGCTTAGCTTTAGCGGCTTCTGCCTCTTCTTTAGTGGCTTTCTCCTTTAGTGTCTTTGGAGCGCCTTCTACAAGTGCTTTAGCTTCGCCAAGTCCTAGACCGGTGACTTCTTTAACAGCCTTAATTGCTGCAACCTTCTGTGAACCAGCATCTTTTAGGATGATGTCGAACTCAGTCTTTTCATCTTCTGCTTCAGCTGCGCCACCTGCTGGTGCTGCTGCAACTGCTACTGGTGCTGCTGCACTTACGTTAAAGTGGTCTTCTAGAACTGTTACTAGCTCAGAAAGCTCAAGTACGCTTAGTGTTTCGATTTCTTTTACTAGTTTCTCAAATTTCTTTGGGATTTCTACTGTTTTCTTCTCTTCGTCTGCCATTTTATTCTCCTATTATTATATTAAATTCGATTATTTAAGCTTGATTATTCTATGCCTCGATGGCTTGTTTGCGTGCATTAAGCACATTTACTAGACCGTTCAAATTACCACCGACGACTCTCACGAATCCAGTTAGTGGTGCTGCGATAGTACCAACAACCTGTCCGCGTAGTGCATCCTTGCTTGGTAGGCTAGATAGTTGCTTGATCTGATCAACACTGAACATTTCTGCTTCAGAGTTAAATCCACCAACAAGCTCTAGCGCTGGGTTTTCTTTAGCGAAATCTGCTAGCACTTTAGTTGGGGCAACTTCGTCGCTCATACCAAATGCGTAAGTAAGCTGGCCTTTTAGCATGTCTGCATCAATGTCTTTAAGTTTGTCATTGTTTTTCAGAGAGACTTTTACAAGGCGGTTCTTTAAAACGCCGATAACTACATCTTGGCTTTTGGCCTCTTTGCGCAAAGTTTGCATCTTCTTAACGCTTAGACCTGCGTATCTTGCGACAACAGTCATTTTGCTGTCGCTTAGTAGTCCATCGACTCTAGCGACAACGTCGTCTTTTTGCTGTTTAGTTAATGCCATTTGTTCCTTTCCTTTCTTTAGTTGATATTGATTTAAGTGTTTTACTTCTTAAAAAAAAGAATCTCGGGTTTTAGACCGAGATTCTTAGTTCGCAAAAACAAAAACAGCTACATACCTTTTGGCTTATTTTTGTGTTCTGCCTTGGTAGCATTTACGCTTGTTAAAACTGGCTACTGTCATCGGTAAAACTAATGAGAGTTTACATCAGTTAAAACAGATTGTCAAACCTGCCGAGTCGGCTTTGAATAGCTTTATTAAAAACAATTATCCTATTAGTTTTTGTAAGCAATAGCTTCTATTTCAACGAGGGCATCTTTCGGCAAATCAGAAACTGCGAAAGCAGCTCGAGCTGGTTTGTTGCCGTTTAGTCCGTCTGCGTATATTTCATTAACTGTTTCGTAGTCTGCGATATCTTTTAGATAAATCGTGGCTTTAACGATATCGGTAACCGAAAGACCAGCTTCGGCTAAAACGGCTGCCAGATTATTCATCACTTGCTGAGTTTGCGCCTCGATACCATCGACCATGTTTTGACTATCCGGTTCAATACCGATTTGCCCAGAAACGAAGAACAGATTACCTGCCTGTCTAATTGGCGTATATGGTCCGACTGGTTTCATAATTCTGTGCCCTACCTTCTTGCGATTAATTGATTGATTGCATCTAGATATGCGCTGGCGCTGGCTTCTACGACGTCGGTCGAGTTGGCTCTACCGATTGCTCTGACGCCTTCTGACTCTAAGTGAACCACGACATGTCCAAGACTGTCGATACCTTCGGTTATTGCACCGACATTGTATTCGATTAGCTCAACTTCAATTCCAGATAATTGTCTTATAGCACTACAGGCTGCGTCGACCATGCCGTCGCCTGTGGTTTCGGCAGTTTGCGACTCGCCTTCACGGCTTAGGGTTACCGAAGCTTTGGGTGCGCTGCCGGTAGTGATGCTAGTAGATAGGTTCTCTAAGGTGAAGACAGGCTTAATATCTCGGTTTAACTGAGAGTGAGCTATGGCCGCAACTTCGGCATCTGTAACGTCAATTTTTTTATCTGCTATCTCTTTTAATTTATCAAAAGCCTGCTGAAAGTCATCGCCTTCTAAGCTGATGCTAACTCGTTCTAGTGCTTGCTTGAAGGCGTTTCGACCGCTGTGTTTGCCCATAACAATTTTGCTTTCCGACTGACCAACTAAGTTAGGGTCCATGATTTCGTAGGTTTCGCGTTTTTTGATTACGCCGTCTTGGTGGATGCCTGACTCATGCGCAAAGGCGTTACGTCCAACAACGGCTTTATTGTATTGGATTGGGTATTCGGTTAAGTTGCTCACGAGTCTGCTGGTTTGTAGTAAATGGGTTGTGTCGATATCGGTATGGACATTGCCAAAGCTTTCGCCGCGCATTTTGATGGCCATGACGATCTCCTCAAGTGCGGCGTTTCCAGCCCGCTCGCCTATGCCATTTACAGCCACCTCGACTTGCCTAGCGCCACCCTTTACGCCTGCGAGGCTGTTAGCGACTGCCATACCAAGGTCGTTGTGGCAATGAGTCGAAATTATATAGTCTCCGCTTACTCTTTTTCGAATAGTTTCGATTCTGTCGGCAAACTCAAAAGGCGTTGCATAACCAACAGTGTCGGGGATGTTGAGGGTTGTCGCACCTGCTTTAACTGCTGCCTGCAAGACCTCGATCATGAACTCGAAATCTGTTCGGCTCGCATCCTCCGGGCTGAACTCTACGTCGTCCGTGTAACTCTTAGCCCGTGAAACAGCATCAAAAGCTCTTTTTTTGACCTGCTCTTCAGTCATTTTCAATTTATGCTCCATGTGGATTGGGCTGGTTGCAATAAATGTATGGATGCGCGATTTAGAAGCCGGCTTGATTGCTTCCCAACATCTATCAATATCACCATCAACGGCGCGAGCGAGACCACAGATCGTCGGACCTTCTACATTTTTGGCTATGTTTTGTACGGCTTCAAAGTCACCGTTACTGGCAATTGGGAACCCAGCTTCGATAACATCTACGTTCATCTTGGCTAATGCTAAAGCGATCTCTAGCTTTTCGGCTTTATTTAGTGATATCCCTGGCGACTGTTCGCCGTCACGTAATGTCGTGTCAAAAATAATTACTTTGTCTTTATTGTTCATAGTATCCTTCTAAGGTTAATGGCTAAAAGCCTAGATCATTCGAGTTATCGCTACGTTTGGCTGAGTGAATTAAAACAGCAGATCTAGGCATGCAAACGTAGCGCACTTAGCGGCGCCAGCAGCAGTAATTGACCTAGAATATTCTGTTTCATATTGACAATCATTCTACCAGAGAAAAGAATCATTGCAAACTTAATATTGACAATACAGACATATTCAATTATAATATCATCATTATGGCAAGAAATTCCCATACACCAGAATCAGGCGCGAACTACGGCAATAGCCTAAATCGTACTCCAGAGATAGGCATTGTAAGAAAAACGGCCGTATTTCTTGGAGCGGCCTTAGTGACGTGGACAGGCATTGGTGCCGCAGAGTCTGTTGCAAATAAAGCGGATAGAGCCTATGCAGGAGTCCTGATCCGCGACGCAGACGGAACTATAGACGCTGCACTTGAGGCCTGTGGCACTGCTCCGTTCGAATCTACGGATAGAAATGGCAGACCGATAACCGTAACGCTTGCGCCAACAGATACCGGCACGTCGGTTGGTATCGAAAGGTCGGATGGATCAAAATTGGACATGGAAGTTTCTGATCTATCACTTACTACAGCTAACTACACGCTGAGAACCAATCCTGATGGTGATAGATCTATGTTGCAGACTTCTGAAGGGGCTGACATTGACGAATTCCTAGCCCCTACAAACGCCGGACTTGTAGTACTAACAGTCGCCGAGACCGTACAAGACGCCGCCAGTGATTGCTAGGTGTCTGCATATCTCATAAAAAATGCTATTTATGCACTAATAAATATTTGTATTAATTAAATAATATATCTAAGTATTGCTAGCGGTTCAGCCATTCGCTACTATTAAAACATGAACATAACCCACTACATACCACTTGTGATATTCTATTACACGTTTCTGTATATCTACATTTGGGTTCCATCGCTGATCGCAATGATCTATCTTGCGAAAAGCTCAACGAACAAATTTAAATATTTAGTTTTTTTGTATCTAATTCCAATGATTCTGTCGACGGCGTTTGTAGACTATTTTGAGTCGCAAAATCTTCTAACGCTACACTACGCGGTTGTCTATGCCGTACATGCTGTTCCGATTCTGACCGCTTTATTTCTTTACAGAAAAAGGAGACTACCTAATCCAGGTAATCTTTAATAGAGCTCAACCCGAGATTGGCACACTTGCGGCGCGATGGTGTTAGTTTAATTCCCATAGATTCTTCAATGTCTGAGAGCTCAACCTCGTTCGCGTCCTGTTTGTTTTTGCCCAGCATGTGGTCGATTACGATGTCGGTCGCAACCTTGCTAACTAAGCAGCCTTTTGGGCGGTATTTAATTTCCGATATTTTGTCGCCATTAAAGACAATGTCGATTTCTTGAGTGTCGCCGCAAAGTGGATTTACCGCTTCGATACTCACTCCGTCTACCGAGCCGACGTGCTTTAAGTTTTGAGAGCGCCGAAGGAACTCGGCTCGATACATTGCATCATCGCTCATAGTTTACCCAACATTTCGTAGCACTCAATTAGCTTGGAGACCAGATAGTCTATATCTTCACTGGAGTTATATAAACCTAGACTAGCCCGAGTTGTTGCGCTGATATTCAGCTTGTTATGTAGTGGCATAGTGCAGTGATGGCCAGCTCGCACGCAGATATTATTATCAGCCAGAAACTGCGCGACATCATGAGCGTGCACATTTTCAACAGTGAAGCTTGACAGCGGAGCTCGGTTGTCCGCGCCACCAAGAACATTCACAAATTTGAGTTTATTTAGCTTCTGGTATAGTTCATCAGATAGGTCTTCGCTATTTTGCCGGTTTTCTAATAAATACTCTGCCACTACACCCATGCCGATTGCTTCGGCTATCGGCGGAGTGCCCGCCTCATGCCCTTGCGGCCCATCGAGTAGGCAATATTCACTGTCGCTAACTGTACTTATTGCTCCACCACCTAAAATCAGCGGCTTTAGCTCGGCAAAACGGCTTTGTTTTACGTATAAAGCGCCAATGCCTGTCGGTCCGTACATTTTGTGACCGGAAAAGGCGTAATAATCGACATCAAGTTTAGATAGATCGACTTCGATGTGTGGTACCGCTTGAGCGCCATCAACAACAACTACAGTTTCGCTATTATTTTGCCGTATTGATTCAGTTATGGAAGCTATATCGTTGATAGTTCCAAGTACGTTACTTATATGGGCTAAGGCGACAATTTTAGTATTGCTCGTTAGGTGTTTATTGATTCGTTCTGCCTGCAAATCTTCGGCGTCTATTATTACTAATTTTGCACCAGTCTTTTCTGCTAGGTTCTGCCATGGAAGTAGATTGGCATGATGCTCTGCCCTGCTGACAACGATTTCGTCACAACTCGATAGTTTGTCTAGATAGCTATTCGCAACCTGATTAATGCCTGCCGTAGTTCCACTATTAAAAATAATGTTATTTGGACTAGTGTTTACAAGTCTTGCAACTTGAGCGCGTGCATTCTCGTAAGCATCGGTCGCCCTTTCGCTTAACGGATAGATTCCACGATGGATATTAGCAGAATAATTTGTGTAGTAATCAGTGATCGCATCAATAACAA
>JAGPDM010000027.1 GCA_018057585.1 Candidatus Saccharimonadota bacterium | reverse complement strand
ACATTGTAAGGGTCGAATATTTTCTTAACTTTTTTGAATAGATCATAGACATCTTCACCGTACAGCTTAGGCAGGAAGGGCGCTCTGAGGCGACCATCGTTATGCTCGCCAGCGGTGCTTCCACCCATTTTGATAATCTCATTGTAATATTCGTCCATGATCGCAAAAACTTTCTGTCGATCGCCCGTCTTTGAAAGATCGAGGAATGGCTGCATATGCAAGTTGTTGTTGCCCGCATGACCCCATACTGCAGTTTCGAGACCGTATTTTTTGTATGTGTTGTAAACGTGGTGAATAAACTCAACAAATTTACCATCAGGCACTATGCCGTCTTCGATTATCGGTAGTGCTTTGGCGTCAGTTTCCGTGTGCCACATCAAGGCTGCTGCACTGTGTCTAATCTTCCATAAATTGTCACGCTCCTGTGGTGTTTTTGCCACGATGTATTCTTTGGCAAGTTTAGATACGATCTTTATAGCTTTTTTGGTTTTGCGACTACGAGTTACTTCTTTGTTATCATCAAACTCTATTAGCATGACGATTTTCGGATACGGCTCTTCGACTAAGTCTTTGAGACGATTTGGGTTTTCTTTATGAACCAATCTCAATAGATGATCATCAACAAACTCTAATGCTGATGGTTTTAATTTCTTTAGATCATTAACAGCCTCATCAGCATCATCGATACTCTCGAAGAAGGCGACCACTAGATTCTCATCAGGCGTGTAATCTTCGGTACGGAGCTTGATCTGAGTAATCATACCCAACGTACCCTGGCTACCAACAAACAGTGGAGTCAGATCGATAGAGCCATCATTGCCTTTAATATCTATAAGGTTATAACCAGCTGTATTTTTGCTGACGTTTAATTTAGTATTTTCGACGATTGAGGCGTTTTCTTCAAGTAGCCCGTCAATTTGCCGATATATCTCGGCTTCAAAGCTAGTTTCACCCATCTTCTTATCAAGAGTACGCTTACTAAGCCGTCCAGTCTGGATTAGTTCGCCATTAGCCAGTACGACCTGCAGTGATTCAACGTAATCAAGTGTCTGACCATATTTAATAGATTTCTCGCCAGCAGCGTTATTCGCGACAGCACCACCAATCGTGGCATAGTCGATGCTACTAGGATAAGGCGGAATGAACCTGTGATGCGTGTGTAGAGTTTTCTGTAACGAAGCATAGTTTTCTCCCGGCTGGACAGTCACTGTATTTTTATCGAGCTGCAATACTCTATTCATATGAGCTGGAAAAACTACAGATATACCCGGCCCAATCGCACCGCCAGACTGATCGGTTCCAGCGCCTCGAGCCGTTAGCGTAACTGGCGTTTTACGCTCAGCTAGCTGCCAGGCGAACCTAGCAATCTTACGGACGTCAGTTGTGTTCTTTGGGTAGACGACAAGCCTTGGCATAACCTTAAAGACCGAACCATCAGTTGCGAAGAATTCTCTTACTTTTTTAGCGTAAACAACTTCCCCCGTTAGGTGTTGTTGTAAATAGCTAGCAATTTTATCACTCATATTTTATATACCTTAAGCATCATGTGTGTCTTAGATCATACCTAACTTTGGGGTTACTAGTAAAGCGAATCATTGGAAAAGTGAAGCTTTGTGTATAAGTTTGGAGTTCAGCTACGTGTAGATAGGCGCAGCTAACGTATGATTTTAAATTAGCTTCGCTAATTAACAACCTACTACATTCTGTGCATATCATAGATTTGACAGGATTCTAAAGCCCAACGGTTTCGATCTACATTCCGTCAGGACAATTAAAAATAACTAGCATTTGCTAGTTATTTTTAATTGGTGCCCGGGGCGGGGCTCGAACCCGCATGCCAAAAGGCACGGATTTTAAGTCCGCTGTGTATACCGATTCCACCACCCGGGCGACAAATTGTTAATGGAGGTGCGTACGGGTAACGCTCCCGTCTAGCAGGTTTTGCAGACCTGTGCCTAACTTCTCGGCCAACGCACCATAGCTAGCTCGTCATGGTATTATACATAAAATCTGCACCTACAATCTAGTTTATGGATTTTTATGACTAAACTGAAGACTAGCAGGTTCTAGTCAATTTTGACCGGCACAAGCTCCATGCTAATTCGTGAATCTTCATCTAGCCCATAAGCACTGAAAGACGGTTCGGAATTACGGGCAAGTATACGGTAGAGCAATGTTCGAATCCGATGGTGTCTTTTAGCGTTTTCACCAACAAGTAACCGCTCTTTACTCACGTAGATTATCCAATCTTTCATATCATCATCGGGTGTTAATTCATCGTTTTCGGCGATCCATTTCACGACATCCTTTAGATCAGGTCTCTCCATAAAGCCGAAATAGGCGGAAATCGAAATCATTGACTCATCCTTGTCTTTATCGTTTTGGAAAACTGTCAGTTTGTAACGATTCTTTTCAGCAATGACCGGAACAGTCTTAGTTACTACGCTTAAAGTAATCAGGTGCTTAGGTAGCGTGTGGTAGCGATCAACAAATAAGTTTAGCTGATGTGAGGCAGAAACGTTTTCACCATGAGCTTCTTTAGCAGCTAGAATCAAAACTGACCTAGGGAATTGTTCGGTGGAGTTTTGCTTACGCTCAAGTATCTGACCCATTGTCAGACGTTCATGGCTCTCGTAAGCTGATTTAATATGTGACCTTCCCCATTTCCATGTGCTCATGATAGTAAACCCAATAACCGCAATCTCTATCGGAACGTAACCACCTTGGAAAAGCTTAAGCGAGTTTGCAGCCAGGAAGACTAGCTCTATCAGCAAAAACGACCCAAATAGTCCGATACTTAGCGCCATATTCCATCGCCACTTTAGTCTTGATATGACCATTATGCAAAGCGAGGTCAGAACCATATCGATAGCTACAGCTAGACCGTAGGCAGCTGCAAGTTTGGAGCTTGACCCGAAGGTAATCACAAGAGCCACACAGCCAGCGTAAAGTAGCCAGTTAATTGCCGGAACGTAAATCTGACCTGCGTGTTCTTTATTAGTATTTAACACTTTAAGTCTCGGTAAATAACCAAGTGCAATACCCTGGCTTGCTAGGCTAAAGGCGCCAGATATCAATGCCTGGCTAGCAATAATCGTTGCAAAGGTGGCTAGTAAGATCATAGGCAAAAGAAGCACTTCTGGAACTAAACTAAAGAATACATTGCCTCCCTGAATAGCTTGGCCGCTTAGTAAGAACGCTCCTTGTCCAAAATAGGCCAGTGACAGCATTGGATAGACTACGCTGAACCAACTTATACGGATTGGCATTTTACCAAAATGACCCATATCAGCGAATAATGCCTCACCACCAGTGACGACCAACATGACAGACCCGAGCGCTAAAAATAATTCATGGAGTGGTGTACCGGAAACAAACTTGGCAACATATAGTGGATTAATAGCAGCTAGAATTTGTGGTTCATTGATTATCTGCCGTAAACCAAGCAATCCAATTGCAACAAACCAAACCATTATGATCGGACCAAATAACTTACCGACAGTATGAGTGCCTTTGCTTTGGATCAAAAACAAACCAGTCAAGATCGCAATCGTTATAGGTATTACAAAGCTAGTTAATCCTGGTGCGGCAATCTTGAGGCCTTCAACTGCAGACAGGACACTGATAGCTGGGGTTATTAGTCCATCGCCAAAAAGCAGCCCAGCTGCCATGACTAAAGCAATTGAGAGCAGTCCGACGACCTTCTTAGCTTTATATTTTTCTAATTGACCGAATAGCGCAAACACTCCGCCTTCACCATTAAAATCAGCCCGCAAAACAAAAGTTACATATTTAATTGCCACAATTGTAGTTAGTGCCCAGAAAACCGTACTAATTACACCGAGTATGAAATCAGGATTGCGACTGTTGCCAGCATGATGCAGAATTTCACTAACTGCATAAAGTGGACTTGTGCCGATGTCGCCATAAACAACACCGAGCGAACCTAATGACAGACCAAGCAGACTAAGCTTGCCAGCTTTTTTCTTTTGCATGGGGGATGCTCCTAAATTGTCGGTTATTCTGCTCTTAATAATTAATAATTGCAAGTTTTTTTATCTGACGCTTGGATTTTAGGCAAGTAACTAAATGTATTTGTGATCATCGTAAAATCAGTTAATATGCTTAATAATGGTTTACAGCATCGACAGCTATCAAATTATTGGCATAACAGTCATTTTTGCCCTATATGGTTGTCTGCTTTATTTCACAAGGCGGAAAGCTAGATTTTCTAAACTGCTGTATTTCGGATTCTTTGGTTGGGGATTATTGCATTTAGTCGCTAGTGGGCTGAGAATTAATGGTGATGTTTTATACGGAATAGTAGTTTTACCGATATCTAAAACTTTGCCTATTTTGCGATTTGATCAAATAATCCACATAGTCGGCTTTGGTGCGACTACACTATTTGTGTACGAATTGATGGAGTCAAAACTCAAAAAAATCGATAGATTCTCACTAGGATTTATCATTGTTATGGCCGGCCTTGGTATTGGTGCTTTCAATGAAGTGATGGAGTTTTTGGTGAGCTTCTATGTGCCGAGTAATAAAGTCGGTGGCTATCAGAATAATAGCTTAGATCTAATAGCAGACTTAGTTGGCGCTCTGCTAGTGCTACCAATAGTTTTTCGTAGAGAAAAGAATCGCTCACACTAGATTAGCTTTGGTAATTTGTTTAATGATTAAATATCGACAGTTACTTGCTTTATAAGCGAGGTGTGACCACCGATCCAGACTTTATCATCAATTACTTTACCATAAATATAGGACAAATTATCCATCGCCCTGCCCTGCTCGATTCTATAATGATCTTTTTTTGGTATTGCTTTGTTCTTGATCAAGTAAGACAACATTGCTCCGTTCGCGGTACCGGTTGCTGATTCCTCGTCTATACCCACTAACGGTGCAAAATTACGAGCAGCAACGGTTGAACCGCTGCCTTCTAATACGCAAAATACATGAAGTCCGATCACTCCTAATTCCCGACTTAAATCTGTAATAACAGTAAAATTTGGTTTCATACTACTAAGAACAGCCTCGCTTTTGATCGGAACGAACAGGTCCTTCAATCCAGTCGACACAATTTGCGGCGTAAGCACTGAGTCGAAATCATGCTTATTTATACCAAAACAGTCAGCTATCTGATCAGAATTTATATTCTGATAAAACCTAGGCGTGGCTTGCTCCATGTAGACCAGATCTTCTTGATCAATATTAACGTTTAGCAATCCTGCTTTAGTTTCCTGAGTATATTTTCCGGCTTTTAACCCCGTGCTTTTTTGCATAAACGCCCAGCTCGCAATAGTAGCGTGGCCACATAGATCAACTTCTTCAGTTGGTGTAAAAAATCGCAACTTCTTAGTCGCAAACTTGCTCTTAGAAATAAATGCTGTCTCAGAAAAACCGACTCTACTAGCTATTTTCAACATCTGTCCTTCATTTAAATTATCCGCATCAGTAACCACACCAGCCGGATTTCCAGAACCTAATCCTGCCACAAATGCGTTGACCTGATTAATAACTACTTTCATCAGTTAATTATAGCAAGGCCAGACCATGTCTTGCGAAATATTTGCATAAATATATCCATATTGCTATGGTTGAATCATGTCAAATATGATCACACAGAAAGACTGCTGTAGCTGCAAGTTTTTGGAGTGTGGTTTTTAGTACTTAATAAATAGCAAAATAAAACTTCGCTCCCGTAAAGGGAGTTTTTTAATTTAAGGAGACAAATGAAAGATCATAACAAAAGAGTCTACAGTTCGATCGAAGGACTGTCGTCATCGATCGACAACCCAACACCACTCGTAAGGCTGTCGCAGACAATAACGAGTTCAACTTCTGAGATATACGCGAAATTGGAGTGGTACAATCCATTCGGCTCAATCAAGGACAGAACTGCTGCTAATCTAATATCACAAGCTAAAAATGAGAATATCATTAAAGACGGAGATAATTTGGTTGAACCCACTTCTGGCAATACAGGCCTAGCACTGGCTATGATTGGTAATTTATCAGGATACAAACTGACCACCCCGATGTCTAATAAGATACCGCTCCCAAAAAGAGCTTTATTAGCTTTCGAGGGTAGTGAAGTTTTAGAGTTAGATGATGAACTATGCCCTGCACCTGGAGCACCCGAAGGGGCCATCGCTAGAGCAAAAGCACTCGGCGAAACCCCTTCATATACTATGCTCAACCAATACGCCAACCCAGACAATCCTGGAACACACTACAAGACAACTGGACCAGAAATTTGGAAGCAAACCGATGGTAAGGTAACACACATAGTTGCCGGCCTAGGGACCTGCGGTACCATCAATGGGATATCGGCCTATCTGAAAGAGAGAAATCCATCAATTAAAAGCATTGGGGTCTACCCTCAGGAGGGTCATGATATCCCCGGAGTCAGAAGCCTAGTGCAGCTTAGACAGAGCGAACTCTTTGATCCAGATTTATATGACGAAACCATAGAAATCACTAATCAGGAGGCTTACGACAAAGTTCTGGAATTAAACAGAATCGACTCAATCATCGCTGGGCCGTCATCCGCCATGGCGCTAGTTGGAGCTTTGAAAACCATCAAGGAAACTGACGCTGTTGTCGTAGTTATATTCCCTGATAATATCTTTAAGTATACCGATTCATTGATGAAGCATCTGCCAAATGAATTTAAGAATATCAGTGATGATCCAAAAGACTCGGAAACGGATGGTCTGAGTGAATTACTCGAGCTCGCCAGAACAAAAGATAATCAAACAGATTTAAGAAATGCAAAAAAACTATATGACGAGCAGTCAGCCTATTTCTTAGATGTTAGATCTGATGAACAATATAGCGATGGACACATCGCTGGTATCATTCATATTAGCAATGAAAATCTGATGGGTGGTAAATTCAATAAACTGCCTAGAGACAAACAAGCTAAGATAATAACTGTCTGCAACAGTGGTAATCAGTCGCTTAAGGGTCTTGTAATTCTAAAATCAATGGGCTATACAAACGTAAAAAGCTTAAAACATGGAACCAACGGCTGGATTAAAAAACATTGGCCAATTGATAAATCAGAAGACAAGTCATGATCGAGCAATATTGGCCATTCTGGATTGGCGGACTAGCAATTGCAGGGCTGGCCACCTCCATGACAATCCTAACGGGTAATTTCTTGGGTGTAACAAGGGGTTACGCTAGTCTATTCTCGATCTTGAACAGAACTGAATTGCTGAAATCCAGACTAGACAAGACCTTTAGCATTAATAGTCTATTTACTGCAGGAATAGTCATAGGAGGGCTGATTGCTGCTCTATCTGAAGGTCAATTCAATCCTAGTTTTGCCTACGGAAACTTCGATAAGCTTTTCGGAGAAAGCCTGTTCATAAAAGCGCCGGTTCTTATATTAGGTGGAATACTTTGGGGCTATGGTGCCAGGCTGGCTGGTGGCTGTACTAGTGGCAACAGTATCTCGGGTCTCGCCAAAGGCTCGAAAGCATCGCTAGTCGTGACTATAAGCTTTCTAGTAGCTGGAGCTATTGCCACGAGGTTACTCTTCCTAGTTTTAGGAGGTAGTTCATGAGAGTTCTATACTTAATACTTGGCTCAGTTTTTGGATTTATTTTAATCAAAAGCGGTGTTGCCAACTATGATGTTATCCAAGAGATGTTCCTTTTCAAGTCAGCTTATCTTTATAGAGTTTTGGGTGTAGCCGCTTTTTCATACTTTATTGTTGTGCAGTTACTTAAATGGTTTAATTTCCAACCCATATTAGATCCCAGCAAAAAGATTGATTACTCATTTTCTGAGGTTAATAAAAAACATATCCAAGGCGGTTTATTGGCTGGTATAGGCTGGGCAATAACGGGTGCTTGCCCAGGCCCAGCATTGGCACAAGTAGGTTTTGGAACCCTATCTGGGATATTCACAGTCGTTGGCGTCTTTATAGGCGTTTATATATTCATTAAACGAAATGCTGATTCAATTAACAGCTCGGGCTCTAGCTCATCCTGCTAATTTAGTGATTGCCGGGATGAACTACGAGTATTCTAGCCTAATCCTCTACTCTCAATCCAACTTCTTGAGCTAAGTATGGGGCTAGTTGAATTAATTGCATTGAATTTATTATCGCACCTTTAAGAGAATTGATTCCATAAATGACTCCAAGTTCTGAGCGACGCAAATCTAAATTTTTACTTGTTGAGTTAGACAATTCTATCTTCTCGATATTACATTTATCAAAAACTACGTCCGTGAGTTCGGCACTGTAAAAATCTGTGTCACTTATCAAACAGTCACGAAAGATGACGTTCTTTAGCTTGGCATAACGGAAATTGGCTAAATCTAATTTGCAGCCATTAAAGATAACGTCTCTCAATGAGCACATTTGAAACTGTGTACCACTACATCTTGAATCCGCTATCTGGGTATTTTGCCAACCAGAGTCCGTAAAATCAGTCGCCACTAGATTACAGTTAACTAGACCAACGTCCTGGAACGCAGTTTTCTCTAGTTTTGCTTGCGATAAATTAACGCCGGTCAACTTCGATTCACTCAACGAGATAGATTTAATCTTAACGCTAGACAAGTCATTTTTGTTGAACGAAAGACCTGCTAAAGATTCGTCTTTTAGTAAGGTCGCCTTAGCGTCAACTACATCATCAAGGTCGATCGGAATACTTGGCTTTGCTACCTTCATAACTTAATCATAGCAAATTACCTAGCTTATCAATTATTAATATGTACAGCTTATGATAGGTGCGAATAATCGAAATCCTACATTAAATCTAGAACAACCACAAAGCAGCTAAGGTGATCAAACCGAGCATCAACACGTCAGTCACAGAAGTCACGATTGGGATAAGCACGTCATCTGGATTTGCAGTCTTATTTTCAAGCATTCTGTTGACTGTTTTTGTGATTATCAGCATGGCAATTACCACACCAATGATGCTACCGAAAACGAAGATAATAAACTTGCTCAAGAAAACAGCCGATAAAACATAGTGACGTGAAATTGCTACACCGAGACTAACCGCACTTACGGCACTAGCGTTCAATATAATACTCGGTGCAAGATCTCGAGCTAACACGAGTTGAGGATGTTTACGCTTTTTGCCATCAGTCGCTCGTGCGGCAATGACCGAGGCATAGTCACCAACCATAGTATTGAGCGGTGGTGTAGCGATCAATAGAGGTATAATTGGCAAAAGTTTATCGGATATTGCCTCGAGCCCGATACCTCCGAGTAGGCTGACACTACTGGCAGCTGCTACCATCAAGCTAGTATAGAAAAATGACTGCTTGAGACGCTCCTTTTTTATCATGTGATTACTCCGATTACGAAAGTAATTATAATGATAACAAGCATATCGACTACCGATGTTTCAATCGGGCCAACTATATTGTCGGGGTTTAGCTTAAGCCTGCGGACCATAATTACACCGATGATAATTAGCGGAAAGCCTATCACCCCGACACCTAGCGAAGTCACCAAACTAATCAGAATTATTTTGAGCGGATTAACCTCAAAAAACAGCAGTCCAACCAAAACTGTGAACAAGCTCAAGATAAAGGTCGAAACCATTAAGATTGCTAGCGAGTAGAATGCATCATGGACGGCAATCGCACTTTTTTTGAAATCTGTGTTTTTAATATGGTGATTAATTTTGACCGACAGGCTTGCCGTAACAGAGGCTATTACGTCGATCAACCCAGGTAGCAGTAAAAGTGTTCCAGGAATCAATATGAATTTTTCTTTAGCAGAATCGAGGAAAATACCAGCAATAAGCGACAGAGTAACACCAACAACTTGCCCGAACATAATCTGCTTAGCACTAGCTGATTGATTGCGTTTGACTCTTCGATAATAGTACGGCCAGTATCGTTTCGGTCGTTTATTAAGTTCTTTTAATTGTGTGAACATCGACATCATTTAACTATGCGACATCTATCTAGCAATTGGCAAGCTAGTAACGTTAATTTATTATAAGAATGCACTTAGTTAACATCTAATTTAATAATGCTACAGCAAAGAAACTGTGTCATAATGCGAAACATGGAAAGACCATTTAAAAATCTTAAAGTAGTAGTTGTCCGTAGAAACGAACTACCAAAGCCAAGTCTTCCAAAAAACAAAACCGACACCTTCCACAAATTATCTGTAAAAATCGCTAACCGACTCGGTAACGCAATGGCTTTCTTTATTGCACTCTTGGTTATTATAACCTGGGCTATCAGCGGGCCATTATTTGACTTCTCTGATACTTGGCAGCTTGTCATAAATACGGGTACAACGATTGTGACTTTTCTGATGGTATTCGTTATTCAAAACACTCAAAATCGCGATGGACGAGCCATGCAACTAAAACTCGATGAACTGATTAATTCGAGCCAAGCAGCACGAGAAGAATTTGTTGATATCGAGAGTCTGAGTGATGGCGAACTAGATATACTTCAAGAACAATTCCAAGATATCCACCAAAAGATCATAAGCAAACAAGGATAAAATACCTGTCTAAATCATCCATCAGCGGAGCTACGAGCTTTTTGCTGTTATTACTACCTTTTACGAGCTTTAAAGACTGAGTCTATAGATAGATGAGAGTGGTGCTGTGGATTAGGTCTTTTGACCGTCCAAGCTCCGAGAATTTCTATTTCCCATTCATTGCTATCAAGAAAAGATGCAACTTTTTCAGCTGTGATATGAGATCCAGTGGCATGACGATCAGCTTTACCTACCTTAGGTGGCTCATGCCCGACGATTAGCAACGTTCCTCCTGACTTTACCGCACTACCTATCTTATAAATGAAGCTTTGATCGTCGCTAGTGTGAACATAGTGCGATACTACAAGGTCAAAATAATTATCTGGAGGTGACCAAGTTGTCAGATTAACCTGATCAAAGTCTATAGTGATACCTGTCGCCTCAGCAGAACTTCTCGCCCTACTTAACGCCGTTTTCGAAACATCAACTGCTGTAACCTGCCAGCCTTGACGTGCTAGCCATATAGCATCAATACCTGTACCACAACCTGCATCCAGAGCAAGTCCTGGTGCCAGCTGGCTCAATTCACTCAGAATGTACGGACTGACGACTGAATCTTCTGTTTGGTCGGATACTTTTTGGTAGTGCTTCTCCCAATAGTCTTCACTGAAATCAATTTTATCTGGCACAACTATAAAACCACTTAGCTATCAACTGAAGTTAGGCTGGATTCTAGCCAGTCTACGACTCTCTTGGGCTTATCAATGCCCGCCAGGCGATACACATTCTTGCCGCTGTATCCGTCT